>JAJYMM010000107.1 GCA_021787035.1 Actinomycetes bacterium | reverse complement strand
AGCGCTAACGCGTCGGCGGTCCGTTAGCAAACGGTTAGCAAACGCCTCGTACACCACCCGGCCCGCCTACGCCGCCAAACCACATAAGACCTGCTCAAAGCCGGTGGGCGAGGGGGGACTTGAACCCCCACGTCCTTGCGGACACAGGAACCTGAATCCTGCGCGTCTGCCAAATTCCGCCACTCGCCCGAGTGGTCCAATCAGGCTACCCGACACACGCCACGGCCTCTAGTTGTGTGGATCCCCGCCGGGCCCGACCCGCCCCGGCCAAGGGGGGAGGCTCTAAGAGCCAGCCTTGGGGGCCCCTCGCCTAGGGGGTGTACCCAGGTAGAGGCCCTGGCAGGGGTACTATGCGCCGACAATGGCCTTGGAAAAGCTCGAGCGTCGCCTCGAACGCTTTGTCGAGGGCGCTTTCGCGCGGATCTTCCGCAGCGGGCTCCAGCCCGTCGAGATCGGAAGGCGTCTAACGAGGGAGATGGACCTCCGCCGGACGATGGCTCCGAAGGGCGTCCTCACGCCCAACGCGTTCCGAGTGCTCCTGTCGGTCGCAGACCGCACGAAGTTCCACCCGATAGAAGACGAGCTGGCCAAAGAACTGGTGGAGGTGGCAAGGGAGCACGCGAACCAGGAGGGGTACTCGTTCCTAGGACCGCTGACAGTTGTCATCGAGACCGACGAGAGCCTTCGGCCAGGGACGTTGCTCGTCGCCGGCGAGCTGGTACCCGATCAAGGCACCGCCACCTTGGCCCTGCCCGACGGCCGGCGCGTCGTCCTCGAGGCTGACGCTGTCACGCTCGGCCGCCTCCCTGAGTGCGAGCTCGCACTCGCCGACTCCGGTGTCAGCCGCCGTCATGCACAGGTGCGGCGCTCACTCGAGGGCGGCTGGCTTGTGGCAGACCTCGGGAGCACCAACGGCACCAAGGTCAATGGCGTACGCATAAGCGGTGAACGGCACTTGGACGACGGTGACGAGATCACGGTCGGCTCGACCAGCCTGCGCTTCGAAAACCGGGCACGGGTAGCGCACCCCGATCACGCCCTGGAGAGATAGCGCTGCACGCGATGACAGCCCTCCCCTGGTCGGTGCGACCGTCCGACACGCTCTGCGGGCCCTGAGGCACCGGGCCTCGAGTTCAGGGCGGCACCCGATGTGGACGTTGCCTTTGGTGGCGGTTGTGGCAGCCCCGGTCCTCCGGCTGCTCGAGTACGCCTTCCTGGCACTTCTGTACCTTTTCCTCTTGAGAGTGGTGAGAGCCGTCTGGGTCGAGCTAAAAGAGCCCGCCCAGGCAGAGCCCGCGCCGGCGCAGCACCTAGAGGTCCAAACAGAGGGCAGGACGAATCGGGCCAGCCCAACCAGGCTGGTCGTGACCAGCCGAGGCGGCGGGGCGGCCGCTGACCAGGTGCTCGGGGAGGAACTCACCATCGGTCGTGCACCTGGGTGCGGGTTGGTGCTCGAGACAGACAACTTCGTTTCCGCGCGCCATGCCCGAGTCTTCCGCCAGGGCCATGATTACTGGGTCGAGGATCTCGGTTCCACCAATGGTACGTTGTTGAACGGGCGGAAGCTCTCCGCGGCGGCACCGCTGCGGAAGGGTGACCATGTCCAGGTAGGCCGGACACTACTAGAACTGCGAAGATGAGCAAGCTACTGGTGGGCTCGGCTACTGACGTCGGCTTGGTGCGTTCCAACAACCAGGACCAGCTGTTGGTAGCACCTGGCCTCTACGCCGTGGCAGACGGCATGGGGGGCCACGCCGCCGGTGAAGTGGCCTCCGCAACGGCAGTAAAGGCCCTCCGGGCTGCTTTCGAAGCGAGCGACCAGCGCTCCGCAGAAGCCCTCCTCAATGCGACGCGCGCAGCTAACCGTGCCGTATGGGAGCAGGCCCAGGCACACAGGGCGATGCACGGCATGGGCACGACGCTCGTGACGATCGCCGTGATAGAGCACCAGGACGGCACCAACGGCCTGGCCATTGCCCACATAGGAGACTCGCGCGCGTACCTTTTGCGCGATGGGACCTTCTCCCAGCTGACCATCGACCACAGCCTCGTCCAGGAGCTCATCAACGACGGGCAGATCAGTGAGGCCCAAGCGGCAGTCCACCCCCAGCGCCATGTGCTCACGCGCGCGCTTGGTGTCGAACCCTCCGTCGAAGTGGACCTGCTCGCCGTGGACCCCCGGCACGGCGACCGCTACCTGCTATGTAGCGACGGGCTCTCTAGGGAGGCCTCCGACGAAGAGATAGCTTCTGTCCTCGAGCGCCACAAAGACCCAAGCGAGGCGGCAAAGGAGCTCGTCCGCTTGGCCAACTCGCGCGGCGGGAGCGACAACGTCACGGTTGTCGTCGTAGACGTGCTGGCCAACGGCACCGGGCCCGAGGCAGTGATCTCCCTGGGGGAGCTGCGTCCGACGGCAGCGAACGGCGTGCCCACACCCATCGGGCGTTCGGTCTCGCTCGAGTCCACCTCACCCATTGCGACACTTGCCAAAGAAGCACAGGCCCGGCGCGCCAGACGAGACGGTGCTGCATCCCCTGCCCCGGCTCCCGGTGAGTTGCAGCCCGAGAGTACTCCGCCCGACGAGGAGGACCCGACCGGCTTCCTCGAGGGCTGGCCAGACACCACCTCGGGTCCTGGCGCGAAACATGCCGGGCGCCGGCCGGCCCCCGGCCGTCGACGGGCGACCGGTCCCCTCACGTGGCGCGTGGCCGGCTTCGTGGCAGCCGTCTGCGTCGTGGTGGGCGGCGCGATCGCGGCTATCGCCTGGTACGCGCGCTCCGCCTATTACGTGGGCCTCACCAAGGACAAGATCACGATCTTCCAAGGTCGGCCTGGGGGCGTTCTCTGGTTTCAACCGACAGTCGCTGAACAAACGCGCTACACCCCCGCCGCCGTGCTTCCCTCCGAGCTCGCGACGTTGCAGTCAGGGTACCTAGAACCCTCGCTCGCGCGAGCGCGCCAGTACATCTCCAATGAAGTGGCGGACAAAGTTGAGTCCGAAGGTGTCACGCCCGCCTCCGCGCGCGGCGCCCCGCGAAGGACAAAGCGCACTTCCGCCCAGGGGGCCCCGGCCCGAAAGGTCTCAACCCAAAAGACCAGCACGGCGCAGACCACCAAGACCACCAAGACCACCACAATTGCCAAACCAGCCACCGGCGCACCGGGCGGCCCTACCACCACGGCCCCTACCACCACGGCCCCTACCACCACGGCTGCGCCGAAATGAGCGTAAATGCTCTCAGCGCGCCAGTGAACGTCGCTAACGCCACCTCGAGACGGCTACGAACGCTCCGCCGGCTACCGCAGAGGCGCACCGAGCTCGGGATGCTCGTGCTCGTCTACGTCTTGGTGTTAGGTCTTTACCTCTTGGCCGCTTTGGGCGCGACGGGCGCGGCGCCCAAAGCCACGATCGTGTTCGCAGCCCTGAGCGCGCTCTTGCTTGCTACTGCGCACCTCGCGGTCCGTCGCTTGGCTCCTGACGCGTCACCCATATTCCTCCCGCTTGCCGCTCTGCTAAATGGGATCGGTTATGTGTTCATAAGCCACATCGACCCCGCCGAGGGGTCCAACCAGGCCATCTGGACGGCCGTTGGCACCCTTTGCCTGGTTGCCACGCTCGCGCTCTTCCCGCGGGCGATCGACTTCGAGCGATACCGCTACCTGATAGCTCTGGCGGGGATTGCCTTGTTGCTCCTGCCGCTCGCGCCGAAGATCGGCGAGGACATAAACGGCGCCAGGCTGTGGGTACGGGCAGGGCCACTCACCTTCCAGCCAGAGGAGTTCGCCAAGATCGGCTTTGCCATCTTCTTCGCTTCTGTCCTCGCAGAACGCGCCGACCTCCTCGCGACCGGCACGCGTAGAATAGGCCGCTGGCTCGTGCTCGAGCCGCGCTACCTCGCTCCTCTCGTCGGGGCGTGGGGCTTCTCGCTGCTCATACTCCTAGCCGAGAACAACCTCGGCGCATCCTTTTTGTTCTTCACGCTGCTCGTATCGATGCTCTGGATAGCGACTGGCCGCATTGCCTACCTCGGACTCGGCGGCGGCCTCTTTGCTGGCGCCGCGGTGTTCGCGCTTGAGATCGTCCACCACGCCCAGACACGGGTCCAGGCGTGGCTCCACCCCTGGGCTCATTTTGCCACCTCCGGTTACCAGATCATCGAAGGCTGGTTCGGCTTGGCCGGTGGCGGCATGTGGGGCCTTGGCCCAGGCCAAGGCAACCCTCAGGTCATCCCTGAAGCTTCCACCGACTTCATGTTCGCGTCGATCGGCGAGGAGATCGGCCTCGTGGGATTGGTCGCCATCCTCTGCGTTTACCTCCTCCTCATGGGCTCCGGGCTCCGGGCAGCTGTCCGCTCTGAGCGCTCGTTTGACAAGCTCCTTGCGACGGGGCTCTCGTTACTCCTGGTGGTGCAGGTCTTCGTCGTCGGCGGAGGCATCACCCGCGTCATACCGGTGACAGGGATAACACTTCCCTTCGTTTCCTACGGCGGCTCTTCTCTCGTGTCCAGCTATTTGCTCCTCGCGATCCTGGTCCGGATCTCAAACGACAACGCCAACCAGATTGCAACCTCTGCGCGCGGCAGCATCGAGCCGGCCACCAGGCCCGGGTCGCGGACGTCCGAGGACAGAGGTGCTCGACAACCCGCGGGTGACCTCAGTACGACTGGAGGGCTGGCGCTTTGAGCTCGATCAACGGGCGCGTCCGCTGGGCGGGCCTCGGGGCTTGCCTTCTAGTGCTGGTCGTTTTTGCCCAGCTCAATTACATCCAGGTCTTCCACGCCAAGGCGCTCACGGACAACCCGCTCAACACCAGCCACGTCATCCAGCAGTACAGCCTCCCACGTGGCGCGATCATTTCTGCCGATGGGGTCACGCTCGCGGAGTCGGTGGCGAGCCACGACCAGTACAAGTACCAACGCGTTTACCCTACGGGCGCCCTCTTTGGCCAAATAACCGGGTACTACTCATTAACCTACGGTACCGACGGGCTAGAGCGGGAGTACAACTCTCTGCTTTCCAAGTCGACCTCAAATGTAAGGTTGCCCGGGAGCCTTCACCAGCTCGAAAAGTTGCTCACCACCGAGCCTGGGCCTGACAACCTCCATATAACCGTGCTCGCCAGCCTCCAGAAACTTGCCGAGCAGCAACTCGCTGGGCGCTATGGCGCAGTGGTCGCCATTGCGCCGAAGACGGGCGCGGTGCTCGCGATGTACTCCAACCCCTCCTATAACCCAACGCCTCTCGCGAGCCCTAACCCCTCCGTGGAGCAATCGGCGTGGAAAACGCTCCTTGCCAACCCCGGGACGCCACTGGCGGCAGCGGCCTACCGGCAGCGGTTCTTTCCTGGGTCGACTTTCAAGGTCGTAACTGCGTCAGCCGTCTACGACCACAATCCCTCACTAGCGAAAAAGGACTTCCCCGTTATCTCAGCATTTCCTCTACCCGATACTTCAAACCAGTTGATGCACAACTTCGCCAACTCGGCTTGCGGCGGGCAGATGCTCGAGCTTTTCACTGTCTCCTGCGACACGGGGTTCGCTCAGCTCGGGCTCGGCGTCGGAGGCAAAGCGCTTGCCGATGAGGCCAAGGCCTTCGGGTGGGACCAGCCTGTCCCCCTCGACCTCCCTGGCGTAGCCCAGTCCTACTTCCCTCCTGCGTCGAGTTTCAACCGCAACGCAGGCGCTCTCGCCAAGTCGGCAATCGGCCAGGAGAGCGTCCAGGCCGTACCCCTGACGATGGCCCTCGACGCGGCCGCCATCGCCGACAAAGGCGTGATCATGACGCCTCACCTCATGGCGGACGTCACCGGTTCCCAAGGCCAGGTCGTGAAGACCTACAAGCCAAAGCCATGGCTCCGCGCCACCTCCCCTGCCACGGCGGCCAAGGTCACCACCCTCATGCTCTCCGTCGTCAATAGCCCCAACGGGACGGGCGTGGCAGCGCGAATACCGGGCATAGAAGTCGCTGGCAAGACGGGGACGGCTCAAACTGGCGGGTCCAGCATCGAAACGTGGTTCGTGGCCTTTGCCCCCGCACAAAACCCGAAAATCGCAGTATGCGTACTGGTAGAGAACCAGCCGCTTGGAGTGCAGTACCAAGGCGGCACGATCGCTGCGCCAATAGCCAAAGCCATCATCCAGTCGTACCTCCAAGGCAGGGCGTCGTGACAGTGGTAACAGCAAATGGAGGCCCGCCGCGCGCTCTACGAAGCAGGTCACTCAACCTAGGCTGGAGCGGAAATGTCTTCGCCTGAAGTCTTCAGCAACCGCTACGAGCTCGTGCGCCACGTCGCCCGCGGCGGCATGGCACAGGTCTACCTTGCCCAGGACCTGCTGCTCGACCGGCCGGTCGCGATCAAGGTCTTGTTCCCCGAGCTCTCCTCCGACCCCTCATTCGTAGAGCGGTTCCGCCGCGAGGCGCAGGCAGCTGCCAATCTCTCCCACCCCAACATCATCTCGATCTACGACTGGGGCCAGGGCGAGCACACCTACTTCATAGTGATGGAGTACATCGACGGCCAGACGCTCTCATCGCTCATCCGTCGTGGACCGCTCCCTGCGAGGCGGGCCGCGGGCATAGGGGCCGAGATCGCCGAAGCGTTGGACTTCGCCCACAGGCGGGGGGTGATCCACCGGGACGTGAAGCCCGGCAACGTGCTCATAGACCAGGCGGGGAGGGTGAAGGTCGGCGACTTCGGCATCGCGCGTGCCATCAGCAACGCGAGCGAGGGCCTCACTCAAACGGGCGCCGTTATGGGCACCGCTACGTATTTTTCACCCGAGCAGGCGCAAGGAAAGGCGGTAGACGCGAGGAGCGACGTCTACTCGCTCGGGGTAGTGCTGTACGAGATGGCGACGGGGAGGCCGCCATTTTCAGGCGACAGCCCGGTCGCAATTGCTTACAAGCACGTCCGAGAAGAACCGATGCCCCCCTCGCAGGCGAACCCCACGGTACCGCCCGACTTCGAGGCGATCGTCTTGGCGGCGATGGCAAAAGACCCCGACGACCGCTACCAAAGCGCGGCTGACCTGCGCGACGACCTTCTCCGCTTCGAAGCAGGCCACCCGGTCGCGGCTCGGCAAGGCTCGGTGCCGGGCGAGACGAGGGCAGTGGCCGGGCCGCCTTCTCATTACCCCTACGGGCCGCAGTCAGCACCTGGGGAAGGCGGTATTGAGCCGACCTACCAGCAGACAGCCTTCGCTGCCGAAGACGGCCCCAGGCGGCGCTCCCGAGCCGGCTGGTGGGGCTCACTGTTCGCGCTCTTGCTAGCCGTGCTCGGTGTACTGGTGTTTTTCATCGGGCGTAATGCGGGCTGGTGGGGCCAACAGACAGCAACGAGGGTGCCCTATGTGAAGGGCTACACGTTGCCGGTAGCGAGGACCAAACTGGCATCCGCCGGCTTCCACCACCCCTCCGTCCACTATGAGACGAGCAAACTCGTCTCGAAGGGCCTCGTGATCGGCACTGCACCTGCATACGGCTCCAGCGCGTCGCCGAAAGACCCGATCACCCTTGACGTGAGCACCGGCCCCCCGCTCGTGTCCGTGCCCAACCTGACCGGCAAGACTTGTAGTTCTGCCGACACAGCCCTCACTTCGGTCGACCTCATCTACAAGCCCATCCAGCAAAACAGCAGCACCATTGCCCAGGGTTACGTCATCTCGACGAGCCCCGCCTCGGGGGACCAGGTCGGCTCGGGCGGCACCGTCAAGGTCTACTGCTCGGCGGGCCGGAAGACCACGATCGTCCCGAACCTCCAGGGCCTCAACCCTGCCGAAGCAGGCTACAAATTGAGCGTGGACCACCTGAGGCTGTCGCCGAACATCCAAAATGTGGCTTCCACTACGGTAAAAAAGGGCCTAGTCGTCTATACATCGCCCGGTGCCGGCAACCCCGAAGCATGGAACACCCCCATCACGCTCTACGTCTCAAAGGGAGAGCCGACGAGCACCGTGCCCCAAAGCCTGATAGGCGAGGGGTTGGTCCAGGCTCAAAAGCAGCTGAAGGCGCTCGGCCTCGTTCCCTCCGTCGTCCCGCAACCAACCACAAACCGGGCCCAAAACGGAATGGTCGTTGCCACCTATCCCCCACCAGGCAAGACAATCGGTCAAAACAGCACCGTGACGCTCAAGGTCGGCCTCTACACGCCGCCTGCCAGCACTACGACGACCACGTCGCCGGCCAGCACCACGACGGCCCCGGCCGGGACCACCACGACCACACCTGCTGGGACGACCACGACGGCCCCGGCCGGGACCACCACGACCACACCTGCTGGGACGACCACGACGGCCCCGGCCGGGACCACCACGACCACACCTGCTGGGACGACCACGACGGCCCCGGCCGGGACCACCACGA
>JAJYMM010000167.1 GCA_021787035.1 Actinomycetes bacterium | reverse complement strand
CTCACCTTCTCTCAAGTCGTCTCGGTGGGCTCTCAAGTCGTCTCGGTGGGCTCTCAAGTCGACCCTGTGGGCTCTCAAGTCGACCCTGTGGGCTCTCAAGTCGTCTCGGTGGGCTCTCAAGTCGTCTCGGTGGGCTCTCAAGTCGTCCCTGTGGGTCGTGTTGCCACGGAGGGCGAGTCGGGCGACCCTCGCGCCGGCGCAGCCGGGCAGGCCGGCGTGGTACCCGGCGCAGCCGGCGTGGTGCCCGGCGCAGCCGGCGTGGTGCCCGGCGCAGCCGGCGTGGTGCCCGGCGCAGCCGGCGTGGTGCCCGGCGCAGCCGGCGTGGTGCCCGGCGCAGCCGGCGTGGTGCCCGGCGTGGCTCTCGCCGTACCAGACGGTTCGCCGCTCAGCCTGGCGACGCCGAGCGTCTTGGTCGGGCCAGAGGGTGGCTGGTCAGAAGCGGAGCTCGGGGCCGTGGTCAACCACGTCGCCCTCGGCCCTCATGTGCTCCGGGCGGAGACGGCTGCCCTCGCCGCCGGGGTGCTGCTGGCTGCGCTGCGGTCGCACTTGGTTGCCGGGGTACACCAGGCACCTGCTACCAGGTCTTGTCGATAGCGACGTACTTGAGCTCCAGGTACTCCTCAATGCCGGCTTCGCCGCCCTCGCGCCCGATACCGGAACCCTTCACCCCACCGAATGGTGCTGATGGATCCGAGACGATCCCTCGGTTGAGCCCGACCATCCCAGTCTCGAGGGCCTCGGCAACCCGGAAAGCTCGCCCGAGGTCGCGCGTGTAGACGTAAGAGACGAGGCCATAGTCGGTGCCATTGGCGGCGGCGAGTGCCTCCTCGTCGCACTCGAAGCTCCACACGGGGGCAACCGGGCCGAAGATCTCCGTAGTGGAGAGGCCTACACCATCGGGGACATCGGCGAGGACGGTCGGCTGGTAGAAATAGCCTGGCCCAGCCGGAGCAGCGCCGCCGGAGAGGATCCTGGCCCCTCGGGAAGCGGCCTCGTCCACGAGGGACACGACCTTTCCCCTCTGGGCAGCGTCGATGAGCGGCCCGACCTTCACATCCGGCTCCGTGCCCCTGCCCACCGGCAGCTTGCTCATAGCGGCGGAGAGGCGCTCGGCGAACTCCCTCGCCACGGGGGCCTGGACATAGAAGCGGTTGGCCGCCGTGCAGGCCTCGCCGGCGTTGCGCATCTTGGCCAGGAGCGCGCCTTCGACGGCGGTGTCTAGGTCGGCATCTGCGAAGACGATGAAAGGGGCGTTCCCCCCGAGCTCCAGCGAAACGCGGAGCACCCGTTCCGATGCCGCCGCCATCAGATGACTACCCACCTCGGTAGAACCAGTGAACGAGAGCTTCCGCAGGCGCCTGTCCCTGAAAAGGGGGGCCGTCACCTCCCCGGGCGAGGACGTCGTTATGACATTGACCACACCGCGCGGCAGCCCGGCTTCGGTCAGGATCCGGGCGATGGCGAGTGCTGATAAAGGGGTCTGTTCGGCCGGTTTCAATACGGCGGTGCACCCCGCGGCGAGGGCTGGGCCGAGCTTGCGCGTGGCCATGGCGGCCGGGAAGTTCCAAGGTGTGACGAGCAGGCAAGGGCCCACGGGCTGGCGCATGAGCAGGACGCGGTTCGCACCGCCAGGCGCGACCCGGTAGTCGCCGGCGATGCGCACGGCTTCCTCGGAGAACCAGCGGAAGAACTCCGCAGCGTAGGCCACCTCGGCGCGCGACTCCGCTAGCGGCTTGCCCATCTCAATAGTCATGAGCATGGCCAGGTCCTCGGCGCGCGCGGTCATCAGCTCGTAAGCAGTCCAGAGGACCTCGCTCCGCCGGCGGGGTGCGGTCGCGGCCCAGGCGCCTTGAGCGCCAGCAGCGGCCTCTAGCGCCGCGGCAGCGTCTTCAGGCGAGGCGTCGGCCACCTCGGCGACCACCTGCCCTGTCGCGGGGTCTTCCACGGGGAGCAGCCTGCCTCCTCGCGCCGGGAGCCACTCACCCCCAATCAGGAGCGCGGTAGGGGCGGCATCGAGGGCGCGGGCTTCGGCGGGGGGCATCCCGGGGGTGGAGCCGCTCGTCGCGCTGGAGGCGCGGGACGTTGGCAAGGGACGGGACGTTGGCAAGGGAGCAGCGCGCTTTAGGGGGCCGGATCCAGTGTTGTGCACTGTATAGTTGTACCCAAAGCTGCCTCAGGCGGTAGGTTTGCGGGTGAGGAGGTCCGCAAAGCAGATCCGAAGTCGCTGCATGCTTTGGGTGCGCGAGGGGTATAAGACACGGGTGCGGGTGTGCTATGTGCCACAGTGGGGCATCGCATGGAACAAACCTCGCCTCTGAAGCGTTACCTTGAGTACAATGAGCGATTTCGTACGCCGGACCGGACCACGTGGCGCTATGGGCGCCGGACCAGATCTTCTTGGCTTGTACCTCGACGAGGCAGGCAGCTTCCCGCTGCTCACCAAGGCAGACGAAATGCGCCTCGGCCAGGTCATCCAGGCTGCCCAGGTGGCACGTGAGGAGCTCGACAAGGCCTCCAACCTCACCCCTCGCCGCAAGCGCGAGCTGCGCAAGGAGGTCTCCGCTGGCGAGGAGGCCACCAGGCAGTTCATCAATTCCAACCTCCGTCTGGTCGTATCGGTCGCGCGCAAGTACCAGTGGTCTGGCCTGCCGCTATCCGATCTCATCCAAGAGGGCAACCTCGGCCTTATCCATGCCGTCGAGAAGTTCGACTGGCGCAAGGGCTTCAAGTTCTCGACGTACGCGACCTGGTGGATCCGCCAGTCGATTGGGCGCGCGATCGAAAACACTGCTCACACAGTCCGCATCCCGGCGCACGTCGGGGACGAGATCCGCCGGGCACGCCGGGTGCAGAGCGAGCTCGAAGCCAAAAACGGGCGCCCGCCCACCCTGGCTGAGTTGGCCGAGGCCTTGGAGATCGAGGAGAGCGCCTTGGCCGAGCTGCTGCACTACGACAGCGACCCGGTCAGCCTCGACGCAGCCGTTGGCGAAGACGGTGACACTAGCCTCGGTGACCTCGTCGTCAACCACTCGGCACAGTCCCCGTTCGAGACTGTGGCGCAGGCCCTGTTGGGTGGACACATCGACGAGTTCCTCTCCAGGTTGTCGGAGGACGAGCGCAAGGTGCTCTCCCTTCGCTACGGACTTGACCGCGGGGAGCCGCGCACGCAGGGCGAGGTCGGCGAGCTGCTCGACCTTACAGCTGAGAGGGTTCGGCGCATCGAGCGCGACGCCCTCACCAAGCTGCGGCGTGCCCTCGCCGGCAGCGACGCCCGGGATCTTCTCGCTAGCTAAGCCCGTCAGCTGGACGGAGCCGTGGCGCCTTCGGCGCGCGGGTTCGGTGTGGGTACTCAGCCAAGTAGGTTTGTGCTGGTGAGTCCTGCGAAGCCAGTTCGTGTCCGGATGGCGCCGTCACCTACTGGGTACTTCCACGTCGGGAGCGCCCGCACGGCCCTTTTCAACTGGTTGTTCGCCCGCCAGCAGGGCGGCACCTTCGTGCTCCGCATCGAGGACACTGACGTTGCCCGTAACCGGCCGGAGCACGCGGAGGGGATCGAGCGGGCGCTCAGATGGTTAGGCCTTGCCTGGGACGAGGGACCTTACTTTCAGTCGCAGCGCGGCAAACTCTACGACGACGCCCTGGGGGAACTTTCCGCCAAGGGTCTCGTCTACGCTTGCGACTGCACGCCCGACCAGGTGGCCGCGCGAAACAAGGCGGCCGGTCGTCCTCCCGGCTACGACGGCTACTGCCGCGAGCGAGGGCTAGAGCCCGGGGCTGGCCGGCTTTTGCGCTTCCGCGTCCCCGACGAGGGCACGACCTCCTGGGAGGACATCGTGCGCGGCAAGGTCGTCTACGAGAACTCCTCTGTCGAGGATTTCAGCGTGCGCAAGTCCAACGGCCAGCCGCTCTTCATCCTCGCCAATGTCGTAGACGATGCCGATATGGCCATGTCCCACGTCGTGCGCGGCGAGGACCACGTGCCTAACACGCCCAAATACATCCTCTTGTGGGAGGCGCTCGGTCACGGGGAACCGCCGGCCTTCGCCCATCTGCCGCTCCTCGTCAACGCCTCACGCCAGAAACTGTCCAAGCGTCGTGACAAGGTCGCGGTAGAGGATTATCGCGACGATGGTTACCTGCCCGAGGCGATGGTCAATTACCTGGCCCTCCTCGGCTGGTCGCCCGGGGGCGACCGCGAGATCCTGACAGAGGACGAGCTCATAGCGGAGTTCCGCCTGGAGGACGTGAAGTCCTCCCCGGCCTTCTTCGACGAGCGCAAGTTGTCCGACGTAAACGCGATCTACCTCCGTTCTCTCCCGGCCAAGGAGCTGACGGCACGCTCGGCCGAGTGGCTGGAGGAGCGCTGGGCGCCGATTGCGCCGCTCGTTCAAGAGAGGGCGCGGACGCTGGCCGATGTCTACTCGATGACCGACTTCCTGTACCTCCCGGAGGTCCATGTCGTCGAGGCAGACTGGCGGAAGGTGCGCCGGCAGCAGCCGGCGTTCTCGGCGCTCTTGGAGGCCGTCTTGGGCCGGTTCGCAGACTGCGAGTGGGACGCGGCGGCGCTCCGCGAAGCGGTGGTCGCCGCGGGTGCTGCAGCGGGCATCACGAACCTCTCCAAGGCGCAGGCGCCCGTCCGCCTTGCGGTGACGGGCCGTACGGTCGGCCCGCCCCTCTTCGAGTCGCTCGAGCTTCTAGGCCGCGACCGTACCCTGGCACGAGTGCAGGCCGCACGGGAGCGCGCCCTCGGGGAGGACCAAGCCGGAAGCGAGGCGTCACCCGCCACCTGAGCCAGCGTTGGGGGGCACGGGTGGGTACCCTCGTGCCGGGCGGGGGCCGCACAACGAGGGCTATGCGTAGGAAGGCACCCGCACCCGCTCCCGCACCCGCTCAGACGCCACTGGCGACACGGCCGAACGTCACTGGTGCCACGCCGGATGGTCACCCGGCTGGACACCACCAGTACCGGGCCCGCTAGCATGACGATGCCCGTTCGGGGGTGGTGTAATCGGCAACACTACAGGTTCTGGCCCTGTCATTGGGGGTTCGAGTCCTCCCCCCCGAGCCAACACTTGTAAACAAAGCCCCAGGTCACAGGCCTGGGGTTTCCGTTTGAAATGGCATCTGGAGCAGTCCGTGATCACAACTTGATCACAAGCTGTCCGAGCCCCGCGGCTCAAATCCACCCACAGAGCTCCAACGTCGATGAAGATTGCCCTTCATGTCGCGGGTGTACGTGTTCGGTGATGAGGCCGGAGATCTCATCTTCAAGCACGGCCCCGGCGTCAGCGAGTACTTCATCGTGGGGACCGCGACGATGGCCGAATGCTCCGTTGGAGAACGAGTGCTCGACCTGAGGCGCGAACTCGCTTGGCAAGGGATGCAGTTGGAGATGTTCCATGCATGCGAGGACAAACAGCGAGTTCGTGACCGCGTCTTCGATGTAATCGCCCAGTCCGATGTTCGTGTCGACGCCACTATCCTCCATAAGCCAAAGGCACAGCCGCACCTTGCGAACGACCCGCTTCGCTTCTACAAGGAGGCGTGGTACCTCCACTTCAAGTACGTGGCTCCCCGTGTCTGCAACTCGCTCGACGACTTGTTCGTTGTGGTCTCCTCACTGCAGATCAACAAGAAGAAGCAGGCTGTCAAGCAAGCCGTCGAGGATGTCGTGAGCCAGGCGTCACCTACAGCGGTGTTCCACAGCGCCTTTTTTTCGGCCGTCAGCGACCCTTGTCTTCAGGTTGCCGACTACGTAACGTGGGCAATACAGCGGAAAGTTGAGCGCGGTGACGAACGCTCGTACAACCTGATTAAGCAACTCATCCGCTCCGAGTTCCAGCCGTTTCTGACCGGCCAAGCTACGTATTATTAGCCGACAGCGAGATGAGGGTCCCCGGGCCAGCTAGCCCCAAAATAGGCAAAGCCCCCTGGGCCCTTTCGCCAGCCCCAGAGCACCCTCAAGGCTAGGGTACCACTGTCCTGTGACATGCAAGACGTCATCGTGCCTTTCACGCCCCGAAGATCAGCGCTGCCACCTTCTCGGCGGCGTCCGCTTGCATCCCTGTCACGACGTGCTGGTAAGTCGCCCAGGTCGTCGCTGGGGAGCCGTGCCCGAGCCGGCGGGCAACAATCGTAACGTCGACCCCGGCCGCGAGAGCCAAGGTTGCCCATGTGTGCCTCAGGTCGTGAAGGCGCAGTGTGGGCAGGTCGGCGAACCTGGCCTGACGTACCCGGCGGTCAAACGTCTTGGAGAACGCTTCGGGGTGGTACGGGCGCCCATCGGGCCGGCAGAACACTAGGTCATTGTCCTGGTAGCCGGCGCCCATCAGTAGACGCTCCTCGGCCTGGCGAGCTTTCCAGGACCGGAGCATCGCGACGGTTGCCGTGTCCATTTCGACGACACGGGCGCGGTCTGTCTTGGTTCGCGGGACGACCCTGCCCTCTCGGCCGACGCCGCCGGGCTTGGTTAGAGGGATGACGGTCTGGCGGATCGCGGCGGTCTTCCGGTCCCAGTCGAGGTCAGCCCAGCGAACACCCAAGGCCTCGCCCCTACGGCAACCGGTCAGGACCAGGAACGCGAATGGGTAGTAGTAGCGGTCACCTTCGCACTCGCTCAGGAACCGGCGGACCTGGGCGCCGCTCCAGGTCCGCATTTCAGGCGCCTTGGAGGCCGATGCTGAGGGCGGCGTCGCCTGAGTGGCCGGGTTGAGCATCATCCGCCGCCACCTCACGGCGTCGTCGAACGCACCCGAGAGGATCGTGTGGATGTACCGGACCGTCCTCGCCTTGAGGCCAGCCGACTGCCCGCCGAGCTTCCGGCCCCCCTCCAGCAGCTCCGAATAGAGCCGGTTCAAGACACCGCCGTCGACCTGCGTCAGCAGTACCCCACCTATGCGAGGGGCAACGTGCAGCCTGATGTTTCGTTCATAGGACTCCCACGTCGAGTCAGCCAGTTCCCGGCGTACTGCGGGCAGCCAGTCCTTCTCGAGGAACTCAGCGACGTTCTGGCGCTTGGGCGGGACAAAGCTGTTCGTTCGAGCTTGCCCCCGGATCGCGTCGAGTTCTGCTTGGGCAGCCGCCTTCGTAGGAAAGCCGCGGCGGAACGCCTGACGGCGTTTGCCGTCCTGGTCGACACCGCCGTCGACGACGAAGTACCAACCTCCTGTCCTCGCATCCTTTTTTGGGGTGGCACTGGTTGCACGCCGCTTGGCTGTAGTGCCGCTGCTCATTGCCCGGTTCGTTCCTCCTGTGGACAAGGACCCCGCCTCCGAGGGCCGTCCCATACGTGACGAATCTGCCCTCCGGCAGTACGCGTAGGCCGCGCTCCGAGGGCTACCAGGAGGCTCCGGAACATCTCTGGCTGGGTGAGCCTCGACCCAACAGGATCAGTCGCCGCTCAAGAGGCTATCAGCGGCGACTGACCGAGACGCGACCTGGGCCGGGCCGTAACTGAGCGCCCACCGGACGGGCGGATGCGAAAGCTGACGCCCGTTGGCCCCGGAAATAGGAGGGCCGCAGACGCTCGTAGCCCGGACCGGCGCTCGTTCCATGGCAGGGCCGCCGGCCCGGCGTCCCGGCTCGTCGTGAGCACCTGGAGGTGTGAAGTGGGACTGGAGCAACTGCCAGACGTCATGACCGTCGAGGAGGCGGCAGCGTTCCTCCGAATTGGTCGTAGCGCGGCCTACGAGCTCTGCCGCCAGTGGCGGCTGACCGGTGGCCGTGCTGGCCTCCCGGTCGTTGCGTTCGGCCGGACATTGCGCGTGCCCAAGGCCGCGATCGTGCGGATGTTGTTGGTGCCGGACGAGAACGTATGAGGCGGCGGCTCTCCAGGCCGTCCCCCCATCGTCCGAGGTCACTTTGCCCATGACCGCCTCGTCGCCACGGTCCCGTCGGTTCGGCCGCTGGTCGCTTGTCATCTCCCTATCCACAGGGACCACCGCCACTGCCGCCCAACCTGACTGTCATCCTTCCGGCCGCACCGTCGCCAGGCATGCTCCTCATCCCGCGTGCTTTCACAACTTTGTCACCTCTGCCGCTCCGACAGCGAGGGCCATGACGCGCTTCTCCTCCTGGTTTGTCTCGCCTCTCGCATCGGCCATGTCCGGCGCCCCACCCCTTCTTCCCGCCGTCTCGCAGGCCAGATCTCCCATAGACACCTCTGCACCCTTGGGGTGCGGCTTAGCGGCACCAGCCGCGGTGAGCCCCAAATGATGGGCCTGGCCAAGATGGCGCCCGACGGTTGGCGCTACTACGCCGAGGAGGTCGGGCTCGGCCGGGAGGACTATTTCGCTGGCCACGGCGAGGAGCCGGGGCGTTGGTTGGGCCGTGGGGCAGGTGCCATCGGGCTCGCTGGGAAGGTCAGCCCAGAGCAGTTGTCGAAGCTGTTCGGCGAGGGCCGCCACCCTTTGACAGGAGATGCCCTGGGCCGTCCGTTCGCCGCCGCCGGTGCCGGGAAGGGCGGCGCTGGGGCGGGCAAAGAGAGGCAGGGCGGGGTGGGCCAGGTGGCCGGG
>JAJYMM010000034.1 GCA_021787035.1 Actinomycetes bacterium | reverse complement strand
GCCGGCGAAGGGGTCATCAGGCCCGACCTCGCCCGCAACAGCTTCGCCCGCAACAGCTTCGCCCGCAACAGCTTCGCCCGCAACAGCCTCGCCGGCGAAGGCCTCGCCGGCGACAAGGTCGCCGGCAACCTGCTCGTCGCCGAAGCCAGGGACGGCCAGGTGCACGAGGCGCAGCTCGACCAGTTCCTTGACTGCCTTGCAGCCGTCGAACTCGCCGAGGCTGAGCGAATCGAGGACGTCGGCGACCGTCCTGCCCCCTCCTATCCCGGCAACGAGCTGCCACTGGTCGGGCCGGAGCGTGACAGGAGCACCCACGTCCCCCGACAGCGACAAGTGGCTCGCAAGCGATGGGACCACCGCCTCGATCCCGGGCCACTCCAAGAGGCGCGCCTCAGCCTCCTCTAGCACCGGGGCCACGTCTTGTGGCACGACCGTTGTGACTGGTACCGACCCCTCGCCCCGGAAGGCAAAGCTCCCCTCGCCAAGGCGGAGCAAGGCGAAGAGGGCGTCCACCGCGCTCGCGCAGTTGCCGACGTCGAAGCCCGAGATCCGGCCGGCGTCCATCCAAAGGCTGCCGGCGAGCTTGGCAGACTCGACACGCAGCTCACCTGACTTCGCGGTTACCGACAGAAGTGCCAGAACATCTGGCAGTGCGACCGTCTCGAGCGTTCCTTCTAGCGACACACCCATACCTTCGGCAGGAGGGTCAGCGTGGTTGAGGGCCGCCCGCCCGCCTGCGGAGCTCGGCCAGAGCCGCCGCCGACATCGCCTCGAGTGGGGCATCTTGGCCCGTCCACGAGCGGAACTGGCGGGCAGCTTGGTGGATCAACATGCCGACGCCATTTAGGGGCACCGCGCCCCGTTCCCGTGCGGCAGCCATGAGCGGCGTCACGTCGGGGGCGTAGATCAGGTCGGCGACTAGCTGTCCCGGCCCGAGGCGCACCGGGTCGATGCCGAAGGGCAACCCGTCGCTCGTCATCCCTACCGGGGTGGCGTTCACGAGGAGGTCCGCCTGGTCCAGCTGCTCAGCGACCCCGAGCCCTCCGACCGGGCCGGCGAGCGACACGGCCGCCAACGCCTCCTCCTCCCGGCGAGCGAGCACGTCGACGCGCTTGGCCCCTGCCTGGGCCAGGGCCAGGACCACCGCCCGGGCGGCCCCGCCGGCACCGAGCACGAAGCAACGCTTGCCTTCGGGCGACCAGCCCTGCTCGGCGAGCGAGTCGAGGAACCCGGAGCCATCGGTGCTGTCGCCAACCAAGACGCCACCGACGTTTGTGACGGTGTTGGCGACCCCCAGGCGCTCGGCAACGGCGCTGAGGCGCTCGCAAGCGCGCGCGGCGGGCGCCTTGTGGGGCATCGTCACCGAAAGGCCGCGGATGCCGAGGTCAGCCATAGCGGCCACGGCCTCTTCACCCCTTCCCGCCGGGACAGGGAAGGCCACATAAGCCCAATCGAGGCCGAGCGCCATGAAGGCGGCGTTGTGCAGCACCGGGGAGAGGGAATGCTCGACCGGGTCGCCGATCACACCAGCGACAGCGGTGGTGGCCAACGGCCAGACCTGACGCCCCCTCAGCACAGGTGGACGACCTGACATTCGCGCTGGAGCTGGCGGAACTGTGCCTGGGTGGTGCCGAAACCCATCTTCCCGTCGGGGTTTACCTCTACCCAGTAGACGAACTTCGTCTCGGGCGGGTGCATCGCAGCTTCGAGCGACGGCACCCCTGGGCTCGCGATCGGAGTCGGCGGGAGGCCCTTTCGGGTAAAGGTGTTGTAGGGGTTGCTGACCGTCAAGTCGACGAGTTTGCCATGGAAGGGGAGACCGTCCCCAAGCCCGTAGAGGAGCGTCGACTCCGCACCGATGGGCATCCCGAGGGCCAAGCGGTTGTAGATCGCGCTCGCGATCGGCCCCCGGTCCACTTCCAACTTGGCCTCGCGCTCGACGATCGAGGCCACCTTTATTACCTGGTACGCGCTGAGGCCGAGCCGTTTGGCCGCGCTTGGCAGCCCGAGTGCGGCGGCATGCTGGTCAAAGGTGGTGACCATGTACTGGACGAGCGCGGTGGCGGTCTCGCCCACCGCGACCGGGTAGGTGGCCGGGAAAAGGAGGCCCTCGAGGTCATGGGAGCCCGCCGGCTCGTAGGGAGAGCGGACGGCACGGGTCGCCTGGAGGAAGGCGTTCGCGCTTATGCCGGCGTGGAGGGCCGCCACCGCCTTGGCCATCTCGGCGAGCGTGAAGCCCTCGGGCACGACGAGCTCCCTCATGACGGGCCCTTTCTCCAGGGCAGAGATCACCGTGGCATAACCCTCGTTCGTCGGCAGCTTGTAGGTCCCGGCCAGGAGCGCCTTGCTCCCCACGAGCTTCACGTACAGTTCGAACAGCGTCGGGCTGTGGATGACCCCGGCCCGGGCGAGCTTGCGGGCTATCGCCGGCGTGGAGAGCCCTTCGGGGATAGAGACCGTGACCGCCGGGCCGGGGGTGCCCCCGTCTATCTCGGAGCTGAAATGGAAGTAGCCGACCAGGCACGCCGCAACCACCAAAGCGGCGGCCCCGACCGCCGCCCGCCTGCGCCGGCTCACGAAGCGCGGCGCTGGCGGTCGAGCCAGGTCTGCAAGATCCCCGCCGCCGCCATCTGGTCGATCACGGCACGCCTGAGCGCCGGCCGCCGTCCCTCCAAGGAGCGGCTCGCCACTACGGTCGTGAGGCGCTCGTCGCACAGCTCGACAGGCACGTCGAGCACTTGGCGCAGCTCGGCCACCTCTGCCTCGACCGCCCTAGCCGCCGGCCCGGAAC
This sequence comes from Actinomycetes bacterium, assembly GCA_021787035.1. Classification (GTDB taxonomy): domain Bacteria; phylum Actinomycetota; class Acidimicrobiia; order Acidimicrobiales; family Palsa-688; genus JAJZYO01. Next base: position 37,327 of record JAJYMM010000034.1, on the reverse strand, counting down.
GCCCGGAGAGGGAAAGGGGCAGGCCGACCACCACCAAAGTGGCGCCGCTCTCGGCGACGGTGCGTGCAAGCTCGGCGTGGTCGGCGACGCGGGAACGGCCCCGCTGGAGCACCTGGTAAGCGCTCGCCAGCACCCGCCCGTCGTCGGAGATCGCGAGGCCGATGCGCTTGGAGCCGAGGTCGACCCCCAAAACCCTGCTCAAGGCTTCACCTGGCCTAAGCCAGAACCCATGCTCAAGAGAGCCTCGCCCGCGCCCACTCCAGAGCTTCGTCGAGGCGGGAAACGTCGCGCCCGCCCGCCATGGCTACCTCGGGGTTGCGCCCGCCTCCGCCGCCACCGACGATGCGCGCGGCGCCGGCTACGAGCTCCGGCGCCGGCACGGGAAAGCCCTTTTCGACTGCGGCAACCATGGAGACCTTGCCGTCACCGGGGGTGCCGCCGAGCACAACGGCTCGGACGCCCTCGCGGGCGAGAGTGGTGGTGGCCAGGTCCCTGAGCGCGTCGGCGGCGAGCCCGTCGCGCCGTGCGACGACGACGGCGCCAGCCGCCGCCAGAGCGCTGGCATCCTCGGCGAGGCGTCCCTGGCGCGCTGAACGAAGCTCGTCCTGCACCGCTTTCAGCTCCGCCAAGCGTCGCTCGATCGCAGAAGCCAGATCCTCGGGGGCCACCTTCAAGAGGCTCGCCGCGTGAACGAGCTTGGCCTCGTTGGACCTCAAGCGAACGAGGGTGGCGGTGCCCGTGAGAGCCTCCACCCGGCGGAGGTTGGAGCCGATCGAGGACTCGGAGACGATCTCGAGCGGGCCGATCATGCCGAGGCGCTCCACGTGCGTGCCACCGCAGAGCTCGACCGAATGGTCACCGGCGTGGACGACCCGCACGACCTCGCCGTACTTTTCCCCGAAGAAGGCGATAGCCCCCTTGGCCTCGGCCTCCTTGCGCGGGAGCTCCTCGGTCATGACGAGCGAGTCAGCCAGGATCTGGGTGTTGACCAGATCCTCGACCCGGTCGAGCTCGTCACGGGTCACTTGGGCGTAATGGGAGAAGTCGAAGCGCAGGCGGTCGGGGGCGACAAGGGAACCATGCTGCTTCACGTGCTGGCCGAGCACCTCACGCAGCGCCCAGTGGAGCAGGTGCGTCCCAGTGTGGTTGCGCCGGATCGCCGCCCGGCGCTCGGCGTCAACGGCGGCGCTCGCCTCTTGGCCGGCGCTGACGGTGCCCTCGACCACCGCGGTGTGGCGATGGAGCCCCGGCAGGGGCGCGGTCGTGTCGGTCACCCGGGCGCGCCCGCTCTCAGTGGAAATGATGCCCGCGTCGCCCACCTGGCCCCCCGCCTCTGCGTAAAAGGGGGTCCGATCCAAGAAAATCTCCACACCCAGAGGAGCCTCGAGCACGGCGAGGACCCGCGCCGGGCCTTCCAGGGTCTGATAGCCCGTGAACTTGGTAGGCCCGAACTGTTCGAGCACTTCCCGGTAGGCGGCGAGGTCGGGCTGCCCACCCGCGGTCCGCGCACGGGTCGCCTCACGGGACTGCTCCCTCTGGCGCTCCATGGCGGCCGCAAACCCTGCCTCGTCCACCGTCGCCTCCCTCTCGGCGACGATCTCCCTGGTCAGCTCGATCGGGAACCCGTGGGTGTCGTGCAGCTTGAATGCCGCCTCACCTGAGAGGACATCGCCAGCTAGCTCGGACTCGAGCAGTGACATGCCTGAACGCAGGTTGGCAAGGAAGCGCTCCTCCTCTCGCCCCGCCACGTCAGCGATGAAATCTGCGTTGCGGACGAGGTCGGGGTAGGCGTCCCCCATCACCTGGACAACTGCTTCGACCATCGAGGAGCTGACCGGGCGGTGCGCCCCGAGCAGGTTGGCCCTGAGAGCGGCCCGCCGGATCACGCGGCGCAGCACGTACCCCCGGTCCTCGTTGGAGGGGAAGACGCCGTCCGAGATCATGAAGGCCATCGTCCGCGCGTGGTCGGCCACGACACGGAGCCCAACGTCGCCCTCTGGGTCCTCGCCATATCGGCGGCCGGTCAAGGCCGAGGCCCGCTCGATGAGCGGTGCGAGCACGTCGGTCTCCCAGACAGTCGGGGCGCCCTGGAGCACGGCCAGCATGCGCTCGAACCCCGCTCCTGTGTCGATGCCGGGCTTGGGGAGCGCCACGAGCTCTCCCGAAGGTTGCCGGTCGTAGGTCTGGAACACGAGGTTCCAAAGCTCCACGTAGCGCTCGTCCGACCCGCCGACGGGCCCTCCCCCCGCGCCCCACTCCGAGCCGCGGTCGTAGTGGAGCTCGGAGTCAGGCCCGCACGGGCCGGTGTCTCCCATCTCCCAGAAGTTGTCCTCCTTCGTGCGCTGGATGCGCTCGCGAGGCAGGCCGACTTCGTCTGCCCAGATGTCCGCCGCCTCGTCGTCGCCTGCGTAGACGGTCACCCAAAGCCGGTCGCCGTCCAGGCCGAGGACATCGGTCAACAGCTCCCAAGCCCAGACGATCGCTTCCCGCTTGAAGTAGTCGCCGAAGCTGAAGTTGCCGAGCATCTCGAAAAAGCTCATGTGCTTGGGGCTCCGCCCGACGTTGTCGATGTCGTCGTGCTTGCCCCGCACCCGGACGCACTTCTGGGAGCTGGTGGCCCGGCGGTAGGGGGGGACCTCCTCGCCCAAGAAATATGGGATGAACTGGTTCATACCGGCGTTCGTGAAAAGCGGGGCGCGCGGGTGGTGGGGCACAAGGCCCGCGGAGGGCACCTCGATGTGCCCGTGCTCAACGAAGAAGTCCAGGTAGGCGCGCCTCAGCCCGTTGGCGTCCATGCCTCAACGTTAGCTACCGTGACCGCGGTGGTGTTGCAAGAACTGACAGCGGAACCGGCCCTCGAGGTTGGTTGCCGCCTCGGCGAGGGACCGGTATGGGACGAACGGGCGCAGGAGCTCTACTTCGTCGACATCATGGGTGAGCGTGTGCACGGCTGGCGGCCCGCCGAGCGTGCCCACCGCTCCTTCCCGGTCGGCCGGCCCGTCGGGGCTGCCGTGCTCCGCGAGGACGGCGGGCTTGTCCTGGCTGCCCACGACGCTTTCTTCCTGGTAGAAGCCGACGGGAGCGGGCTCCGGCCCTTCGGCGCTGTGAGCATCGACGCGAAGAGCGTCCGTTTCAATGACGGGAAGGTGGACCCTTGGGGCCGGTTCGTCGCCGGCACGATGGACTGGGAGCACAAGAACCCAGTGGCGTCTTTGTACATGCTCTCGGGCGACGGCTCCGTGAACACCCTCCTGGAGGACGTGGTCATCTCCAACGGGCTCGCCTGGCCCGCCGACGGCAGGACGCTCTACTACATAGACACCCCTCGCCTGTCACTTGACGCCTTCGACCTCGACCCCGAGACGGGCAAGCTGAGCGGGCGACGCGTCATCGCCGAGTTCACAGATGACGCCCACCCCGACGGCATGGCAATCGACGACGAGGGCTACCTCTGGGTGGCGCTTTGGGGAGGTTCGCGGGTGGAGCGCATCGACCCGGCGACCGGGCGGCGCCTGGCCACCATCCACCTGCCCACCTCCCACGTGAGCAGCGTGGCCTTCGGCGGCCCGCACCTGGACGACCTCTTCATAACGACAGCCAAGGAGGACCTCCCCCCCGCCCTCCTTGCGGCAGAACCCCACGCCGGCGACCTCTTCGTCGCCCGTCCGGGGGTTAGCGGGCCGCCCCCTCACCGCTTCAAGCTCGCCTGATCAGGGAAGAGCGGCCGTCGCGAGCACGTGGCCGGCGGGGTCTACGACCCGGGCAGAGCGCAGGCGCCCGGCGGGCTGGTCAACGCTCGCCGCCCAAGCTCCCTTCCCACCTGCCAGCCAGAACTTCCCGATCGTGACTGCCGGCCCCTGGTCCTCCAGCACCTGGCACCGGAGCGGGCCTATCGCCGAGGTGTTGTCCCAGGTCGGGAGGTCCACGTACATGAAGACCCAGGTCGGGTTGCCTGGGTACACCATCACCTCACCCAAAGACCGGCTCCCGGAAACCAGCGACGCCGTCTCTATGCCAGAGGCCTTCCGCGAGCCTGTTCCGGAGTGGCCGGCAACGAGGAGCCCGCCGGCGAACGCCAGCGCAGCGATGGTGGCAGCCGAAGCGACGGCCCCGACCAGGACGCGCGGGTGCAAGCGGGCGCGCCGGCGCGAGGGCGCTCGCAGGCCCAGCCGCTCGAACACACGAGCCTCGAAACCGACAGGAGGCTCCGCCGGCGGGGCCAGGTGCAGCAGGTCGTCAGCAGCAGCCGAAAGCTCGGCCAGGCGCAGCGAACAGCGGGCACAGCCCTCGACGTGGCCGAGGACGCCCGTGCGCTCCTCGCCAGCGAGCGTCCCAAGGGCGAGCTCCACCAATGCCGGCTCGAGGGTCGCGCAGTCTTCGCTCATCGGGCCGCTCATAGGGCGTTCTCTTCGGCGAAGAGCTCGCGCAGTTTGATCAGCCCCCGGCGGATCCTGGTCTTGGCGGTGCCAAGGGGCACCCCCTCGGCCCTGCTCACCTCCGAGGCGCTGTAGCCGTAGACGGCGGCGAGCACGAGTGCCCGGCCCTGCTCAGGTGGCAGCGCGGAGAGCGCCTTGGCCACGCGGTCCCGAGCGTCCGCCAGCTCGGCCAGTTCATCGGGGGCACGGCCGGCCGAGGTCAGGTCGAACCAGATCTCATCGCCCGGCGCTCGGCACGTGGCCCTGCGCAGGCGCAGGAAATCGATCGCCAAGTTGCGCGTGATTGCAAGCAACCAGGTCGAGACCGAGCCGAGGCGGCGGTCGAAAAGTGCCGCATGACGCCAGGCCCGCAGGAACGCTTCTTGGGCGATGTCTTCGGCCAGCACGGGGTCGCTGACCATGGACAGCGCCAAGCCGTAGACCTTTCGCTGGTAGCGCCGCACGAAGCTGACCGCGGCGTCCTCGTCGCCCACGGCCATGCCGGCCAGGAGCGCCTCGTCACTCGCAGTCACGTACAACTCTACGTCCGAGCAGGCAAAGTGGCTTCGGCCTGCGAGCACGAATCCCACTTCGGGACCACGACGTAACCATCTGGAGTGAGCCAACTTTCTCGTTGGAGCGCGAACCTGCTCATCTGGGCTGGCTCGGGCCTCGTCGTCGTGTCGGCCGTCGTGCACTTCCACCTGTGGGAGAGCGACGGCTACAACCACATCCCGACCATCGGGCCGCTCTTCCTCATGCAGGCGGTCGTCGGGGCGTTGCTCGCCGTGGTCACCAGCATTTCCCGGCACTGGCTCCTCGCCCTGGCCGAAGCTGGGTTCGCCATCGCCACCCTCGGGGGGTTCCTCATATCGGTGAACGTCGGTCTTTTCGGCTGGCAGGACAGCTGGGCCGCCCCGTTCGCGTCCCTCTCCCTCGGCGTCGAGGTGGCTGGTGCGGCGATGCTCCTCACCGCCAGCGCCCTGCTCTTTCGGCCTTGGTCGAGCCAGCGCGGACGCAATCGGCACTCGCTCGGCACCCCGAGGCGCGCCCGTAACCCTTAAGAGCGTTCAAACCTCGGGCTCAACCGACCGATAAGTAGGGCGATGACCACGGTCAGCGCTGATGCCCCTCCCGAGGCTGCCACAAGAGCTGCGCTGCGAACAGTCAGGGAAATGATCGCCAGGGCGCACAGCCTCGGCTCCGCTGAAACTGACGAGGAGGTCCTGGAACAGGCCGCCCACATTGCCTGCGATGTCCTCGGCTACCGCGAGTGCGCGTTCGCCCTTCGCCACGAAGACGGGGGCTTCCGCTGCGGGGCCACGCGGCCACGAGGACCAGGCGGCGAGCTCACGGTCACCGCATCGGGTTACGAAGAAGTCTGCCAAGTGGCCGTGCCTCTCGAAGGAGGTTCCCTTTGGCTGCCACAGGGTGCCTTCGCAGGTGCAAGCTCAGGTACAAGCCCAAGTACGAGCTCAGGTACAAGCCCTCCAGACGGGCCAAGTGGTCCGCCGAGATGGTTTTACGGGAGGCTCTGGGCGCCCGTTGTCTCTGCCGACGGCACTCATGCAGGGTTCATAAGCCCGCACCAACCAGCGGGCATCGGCCTTGGCGCCGGCTCGCCGCCACCATACCTTGAAGCCCTCCTCCTCGGTGTCCTGGCCGGCCTCGCGGAGCTGGGGCTCGAACTGAGCCGCATCAATACGGCCAGGCGCAAGGCTGCCTCGCTCGCCGAGTCCAAGCGCCGCCAGCTCGAGGATCTCATCTCAGCCAGCCTGGACGTGCGCGGCGAGGCAGCCCTCGACAACGTCCTCTCAGGGATAGCCCGGGCGATGGCGTCGGGCGTCGGCTTCCGAAGGGCAGCGGTGTGGCTCACCGGCGTCCGCCCGGGGCGAGGGCTGGTGCACCTCGGGACTGGATTCGAGCGAGGCCAGGACGCAACCCTCGAACCGGTGCCAGTCCACCTCGCTGCGACGGTTGGGATAAGTGCCGAGGAGGCGAGCCGCCTCAGCCGGGAATGGTCGTCGCTGGCCCTCTTCGCGCCGGTCATGCGACCGGAGATGCGCCTCTCACGTTCTTACCTTTGGGACCATCGCCGCTGCGAGTACACCGGCGACATACGCGACAAGCTCCTGCCTGGCCCGCCCCATGCCGACTGGTCCGATGGCATGTGGCACAGCGAAGACTCCCTCACCGTCCCCCTGGAGGACCGCCAGAGCAACCTCCTCGGCCTGATCTCGATGGACGAACCCCTCTCAGGCGCCCTGCCCACGCGGGACGAGTGCCGGTCCCTCGAGTTCTTCGCCGACCAGTGCGCCTTGGCCGTGGTCGAGGCTCGACGCCTGGAAGCAGCACTTGAAGAAGCCACCACAGACGAGCTGACCGGCTTGGCGAACCGCCGGGGGCTCCTGGAGCGCGGCCCGCTGATGATCGGCCAAGCCAAACGCGATGGGCCCTCGTGCTCGGCCCTCTACATCGACATCGACCATTTCAAAGACATAAACGACAGCTTCGGGCACGCCCTGGGCGACGAAGTCATAAGGGAGGTCGGGCACACGATCGCCCGGCGCATGAGGCGGGGCGACCTGATCGCTCGCTACGGCGGGGAGGAGTTCATCGTCCTGCTTCCGGCCACAAGCCTCGAGGAAGCCGCCGTGCTCGCGGAGCAGATCCGCGAGCTGGTAGGCAACACCCACCCCGTCGAGGTCCACCCCCCTATCCGGTTGTACGTGTCGATCGGCGTGGCCTCCGCCAAGCCCGGCGACGACACCCAGTCGCTCCTCCGCGCGGCAGATTCAGCCCTCTATCAGGCGAAGCGCTCCGGCCGCAACCGGGTCTGCGTCGCAGCTTCCTGAGCAGCTTCCTGAGACGGGCTACCAATGGCGGGACGGGAGGCGCCCGGCAGGCCGAGCTGGGCACGAAGTTGCTGCTCGCGCGCCTCCATGGCCCGCCGGCCTTCCTCGGTCGCGTGCGCGAGCGCCGAACGCGCCTCGCTCGCTGCCACCCGCAGCTCTCCTCCGGCGGCGACTGCGTAGCGCGGGCCTGGGTGGTCCCTCAGGTACCGACGCAAGCGCTTGCGGGCCTGGTGCTCGAGCCACTTGGAGGCCCCCAGGCCGGTCACCAGGCCGACACTCGCCCACGTGAGCCTTTTCAGCACTACCGGCGCCCTCCCGCTGAAGGCAGCTTGCGGCGGAGGCGGAGGCGGAGGCGCCGCCTCCTACCGCCAGAGGGCAATGCCCTCGGCCGCTGCGCAGGCACCACGGCCACCTCGCTACGGCCGCCGTCACGAAGGGAACGAGCCGCGTGTGCCACTCCAGACGCGAACGCCACGACCTTTATGAGCGGCGCAGCGACAACACCCCCTACGAGGCGCGAAGCCCCGCCGACGGCCTCGCTGATTGCCTCGGCGCTGCCGACCATGCGCTCGACCCGCTCTACCTCCTCCCCGGCCTGGCGGACCTCGGTACGAATCTCTGCCAGGAGCTGCCCCGCCTCCTTCGCCAGGACTTCGGCTTCCCGTCGCAGCTCGCGTGCCGCTTTGAGCAAGTGCAGGACCGCCAACAACAAGGCGACGACCACGAGCGTCGCCACCACGGTGACGCCGACGGCCACCGCGCTGGTGGCAGCCACGAACTGGGCTGGCACAGCTAACGAGCTTAGGCGCTCAGGCCCCGAGAAGCTCGCCGAGCACGGCGCGGGCGCGCTCGAGCGAGGACCTCGTCACGTGCTCGCCGGCGCTATGTGCCAGCTCCGGGTCGCCAGGGCCGAAATTGGCGGCGGGTATGCCCCTCTCGGCAAAAAAAGCCACGTCCGTCCAGCCGAGCTTGGCGCGTACCGGCGCACCCGAGGCTGCTACCAGCGCCGCCAGCACCGGGCTCTGAAGACAGGGCGGAGCGGGCGGAGCGCTGTCAGTGACTTGGAAAGAGTCCTCCGCCTCCAGGTACGGCCCAACGATCTCGGCCAGTGCGGCCTCAGCCGCTGCGATGTCGAGGTCCGGGGCGAAGCGGTAATTGAGGTCGACCTCGACGCGATCTGGCACGACGTTGGACGCGATGCCACCAGCCACTCGGACCGCCTGCAGTGACTCCTGGTAACGACAGCCGTCCAGCTCGGGCTGGCGAGGCGACCAGCTGGCGACGGCGTCGAGCACGGGCCCAAGGCGGTGCAGTGCGTTTCGGCCGGCCCAGGGGCGAGCGACGTGGGAACGCCGGCCGGCGAGCGCGACGGTCGCCTTCAACACACCCTGGCAACCCGCTTCGACGACGGCGCCCGTCGGCTCGCAGACCACCGCCACTGAGCCTCCGAGCAGCTCGGGCTGGACGGCGGAGACGGCCAGCAGCCCGCTTCGTTCACGAGCAACCTCTTCGCAAGCGTAAAAAACGTAGGTAACGTCATGGCCCGCTGCCGAGACGGTCGCCGCCAGGTCCAGCATCACGGCGAGGCCTCCCTTCATGTCGGCGGAGCCCAGGCCCCACAGCGTCCCGCCCTCCTCGTGGGCCTGCTGGTCGCCTGGGACGGTGTCTAGGTGGCCGGCCAGGACGACGCGCTCGCCACGCCCGAGGTCCGTCCTCGCCACGACGTTGTCACCGAGGCGCGCGACCTCCAGCCAGGGGACCTGGCGGAGCCTGGCCTCGACGAGGCCTGCGAGCGCCCGTTCCTCCCCCGAGACCGACGGGACCCCGACAAGCTCTCTCGTCAGGCTGAGGAGGTCGCTCAGAGACCCGCCCCGTGCTCGCGAAGCACGTCCTCGAGCTGGGCCTTCGTGTGGCGGTGGCCCTCTTCCAGCCGGCGCACGACGAGCACGCACGCCAGGCCGAAGGTGCCGCCGGGGAACTCCCGTTGCCTCGTCGCCCCGACCCCGACGCACCAGGGCGGGACGGTGCCCCGGCCGAGCTCCCGGCCTGTCTCGGCGTCGATGACGGGGATGCTCGGGTTGAGGATGCAGCCCTCTCCAAGGACCGAGCCCGTGCCAACCCTCGCCCCCTGGGTGATCATGCAGCGGCTGCCGATGAGCGCCTTGTCGCCGATTATGACGGGTGCCGCCTGCGGGGGCTCCAGGACCCCCCCGATCCCGACGCCACCGGCCAGGTGCACATCCGAGCCCACCTGGGCACAGCTCCCCACGGTCGCCCACGTGTCGACCATCGTGCCCTCCCCGACATAGGCGCCGATGTTCACGTAGCTCGGCATCAAAACGGCCCCCCGTCCGATGAAGCTCCCCCAGCGCGCCGAAGCACCCGGGACGACGCGCACGCCGGCTGCCTTGAAGCCCCGTTTCAGGGGTAGGCGGTCCGCGTACTCGAAGGGGCCGAGCTCGGTGACCTCCACCGCCGACACCTTGAAAAACAGCAGCACGGCCCGCTTCAGCCACTCGTTCACGCTGACCGAGCCGTCGGCCGCCACCTCCGCCACGCGCGCCTGGCCGGAGTCGAGCAGCGCGATCGCCTCACGCACCAGGTCCGCTTCAGCCTTGCTTTCCGGCCCGAGCTCTTCGCGCCTCGCCCAAAGGGCGTCTATTTCCTGACGGAGCATGCTCCGAAGCTAGCCCGAGTCAGCAGGCGCCAAGGCGCGACGCGACCAGCTCTAGGCGCTCCATGGGCGCCACGGCTGCAACCCTCACGTGGCGCTCCCCCGCTCGGCCATAGAACTCCCCTGGCGAGACCACGAGGCCCGCCTTTTCGGCGAGGAGCTCTGTGAACGCCCACGCGTCCCCGTTCGGTGCCGGTGCCCAGATGTATATGCCACCCCCTGGCATGGGCGCGTCGACACCGGCAGCGGCCAGGATCTCCCTCAGGCGCACCAGCCGCTCCCGGTAGAGCTCGCGCTGTGCATCGGCGTGGGCCTGGTCGCCGAGCGCGGCGGCGCCCGCTCGCTGGGCCGCACCAGGGACCATGAAGCCAGCGTGCTGGCGCACTTCCTGGAGGAACTTGACGACTTCCCGGTCCCCCGTGTACCACCCGAAGCGGAGGCCAGCCAGGTTGCTCCGCTTCGAAAGGGAGTGGACCGCGAGCACCCCCTCCATCCCGTCATGCCCGGACCCGTGGTGGAGGATGGTACGAGGTTGGCCCTGCCAGGTCTCTTCGGCGTAGCACTCATCGCTCGCTACGATCACCCCGCGCTCGCGGCCCCAGGCTGCGGCGGCCGCCAGGTCCTCGAGCTGCCCGGCTGGGTTCCCGGGGCTGTTGACCCAGAGCAGGAGCGCCCTCTCGGCGTCGGCCTCACTGATGGCGTCGAGGCGGAGCCGCCAGTCCTCCCCGACGGGCACCGGCACACCTCGGAGCCCGGCTAGCAGAGCCCCCATTTCGTAGGTCGGGTAAGCGAGCTCCGGGTAGAGGACGGTATCGCGCGAGCCGTCGCGCAGGTGCAGCCATGCTGGGAGACCGGCGACCAGTTCTTTGGTGCCGATGCAAAGGGCGACCTGTTCGGCCTCGACGCGAGCCCCGAGGCGCCGCTCCATCCAGCCGGCAACTTCGTGCCTGGCGGCAGAAGAACCTCGCGACGTCGGGTACCCCCGCGTGGCCCCACCGGTGTCGGGCGAGCTCAGTGCGTCCAGGGCCGCCGGGCTCGGCGGGTCGCAGGGGCTGCCTACCGAGAGGTCGACCGCGCCCCCCTCGAGCAGGGCGGCCTTGGCCCGCATCGGCTCCAGCCTCTCGTAAGGGTACTTGGGGAGGGTCAGCATATGTAGGGGAGGAACCGGGGCACGGCTGCGGCTGGGAGCGTCACCCTGACGACGGTAGCCCCGTCGTCCTCGTGGGTGTAAAGGACCTCGCCCTCGCGATGGAGCGCAGCGAGCACGTCACCTCTTTCGTAAGGGACCAAGAGCTTGACGACCCGGTTGGAACTGCGCAGGCGCGCGGCTAGCGCCGCGAGCAACTCGTCCACGCCGTCGCCGCGCGACGCCGAGACGACAACCGAGCCCGGGTACCGCTCGGCCAGCTCTCCCGCCTTAGCTGGCGCCAGGTCCGCCTTGTTGAGCACCATGAGCTCGGCTATAGCCGCGGCGCCGATCTCCGCGAGCACCGCCCTCACGGCGTCCACCTGGTCTTCGGCATCGGGGGCAGACGAGTCGACCACGTGAAGGAGCAGGTCCGCCTCTTCCACGACCTCCAAGGTGCTGTGGAACGCCTCCACCAGCTGGTGGGGGAGCTTTCGTACGAAGCCGACCGTGTCGGAGACGAGGACCGGCTCCCCACCTGGCATGGTGAGCCGTCGCGTGCGGGGGTCGAGCGTGGCGAACAGCCGCTCGTCGGCCTCCACTCCGGCACCGGTCAGCGCATTTAGGAGGGTCGACTTGCCGGCGTTCGTATAGCCGACGATGGACACCGACGCGAGGCGGCTCCGCCGGCGGCCCTTTCGCTGGAGGCGCCGGCGCCGCTCGAGCTGGGCCAGCTCGGCCTCGAGCTTGTGCTCGCGGCGGACCAGGCGCCGGCGGTCGACCTCGAGCTGGGTCTCGCCCGGCCCGCGGGTCCCAATGCGTCCTGCCTGCTGGGACAGGGAGCCCCCTCGCCCTCTTAGGCGCGGCAGGCGGTAGCGCAGCTGGGCGAGCTCGACCTGAGCCTTGCCTTCCTCCGAGGTCGCGTTTTGGGCGAAGATGTCGAGGATCACGGCGGTGCGGTCGATCGCCGTCCTGCCGAGGATTTTTTCCAAGTTGCGCGACTGGGCAGGCGACAGCTCGTCGTCGAACACGACGGTGTCGGCGTCGACTTCTTCGGAGATCTCCCGCAGCTCCATGGCCTTGCCGCGCCCGACGTAGGTGGCTGGGTCGGGCTCGTCCCGGCGCTGGAGCACACGGGCGACGACGTCCGCACCGGCAGTTGCGACGAGGAGCGAGAGCTCGTCCAGGTGGCGTTCGGTCTCCACCACCGGCGGCGTACCGTCACCCCTCCCCGGTAGTGTCACTCCCACCAAGACGATCTTTTCCCGGAAGCTGCGCTCTATAAGGGTCACGCCCGGGGCTCCCAGGTATTGCCCGCCACGTCGTCCACCACACAGTGCCCCACCCGCCGGCTAGGGCCAGACAGGACCGCTACGCCGTCATCCCTGAGCTCGACGTCGACGTCCCCACCCGGCTGGTGGACGGTCACCTTGGTGCCCACCCTGCCCAAGAAACGCAGCGCTGAGGCGGCCGCCACCGAACCCGTGCCGCACGCCAGGGTCTCGCCGACGCCTCGCTCGAAAACCCTCATCGTGATCTCGTCGGCGCCCGGCCCGAGGGTGACGAACTCCACGTTTAGCCCTCCGCTGGCCTGGCCGAGCTCACCCGACAGCTCCGCCCCGAGCGATGCCACGTCGAGCTTGGCCGGGTCCGGGCCGAGCACGACCAGGTGAGGGTTGCCCACGTCGACGAAGAGCTGGCCGTTCCCGACGTTGCAGGCGTGCGGCTCCCCCCGGACTTCCGGGGCACCCATCTCGGTGCTCGCCCACATCCAGCCCGGGCGCAGATCCTGGACCCGCACCTCTCGTAGCCCGACGGGCGTCGCGACGTTAAAGGCATCCCCCGGCCCGGCGGGGACGGCACCGGCGTCGACCGCCGCGTGCGCCAGGCAGCGCAGGCCGTTGCCGCTCATCTCGGCCCAAGTGCCGTCGGCGTTCCTCAGCTCGAAGCTGATCTTGGCCCCGTCTTCGCCAGGACCGGCCCGGAGCAGGCCATCTGCCCCAAAGCCGCGGTGGCGGTCGCACACGGCGCGCGCCAGCTTCGCGGTGAGCGGGCTAGCGCCCTCCAGGTCCAAAAGGACCAAGAAGTCGTTACCGAGGCCCTCGTACTTGTCGAGCAGCAGCGCCTGTTCAGGCATATCCCCAGTTTCCCAGCAGCGCCGGGAAAACGTCCAGCGGGTTTTCTGCTGCCCCAAACCACTGCACCCTCGGGTCTCTTCGCCACCACATCCGCTGGCGGCGTGCGAACTGGCGCGTCCGCCGGAGCGCCAAGTCGAGCGCATCGGCCAAAGGCAGCCCGCCTTCGAGGTGGGCCAGGATCTCCCGGTAGCCCAAGGCCTGGCGGGCGGTGCGCGAAATACCCTCCGGCCGCACAGCCAGTGCCCGCACCTCCTCGACGAAGCCCGCGCTCACCATGGCCTCGAGGCGCCGAGCGAGCCGGGCCCCGACGACGCCTCGCGGGAGCCAGACGCCGGCGAGGGACCACGGTGTCGCCGGGAACGCCCCGACCCCCGGCCCGTAGGAGGAGAACGGCCTCCCGCTCCCGAGGCTCACCTCGAGCGCGCGGAGCACCCGCCGGCGGTTGCCCGGCTCGATCCTGGCGGCGCCGGCGGGGTCGACCTCGCCGAGGCGGCGGTAGAGCGCATCCGTAGGGGCCCCCTCCAGCAGTGCGCCCACTTGAGGGAACCTCCCCGGGACATCGAAACCGTCCACCAGCGCGTGAACATAAAGGCCCGTCCCGCCGACCAGGAGCGGCCGGTGCCCGCGGGCCTCGATGCTTTCCACAACGGCGCCGGCCTCGGCGACGAAGCGCGCCACGTCCCAGTCCTCCCCCGGCAGGACCACGTCCAGAAGGTGGTGGGGGACCCCGCGCCGCTCGGCCGCAGGCAGTTTGGCCGTACCGATGTCCATCCCCTTGTAAACCTGCATCGAATCGGCGCTCACGACCTCTACGTCACCCAATTGGAGCGCAATTTGAATTGCAAGCGAAGATTTCCCGCTCGCCGTCGGGCCGACGAGCGCGAGACGCGCTGGGCCCCTGGAAGCGCTCAGCCGGACATCACCGGTATAAGGTTGCGGTGACGGGGCTCGGCCACGACGCGCAGCAATTTCCCCTTGAGGAAATGGGGAGCCGCTTGCGTAATCAACGCTTCCGCGAGAGCGCCGGCCCGCAGCGCCTCGCCCTCCAGGTGCACGAGCTTGTTCTGGCGCGTGCGCCCGGACCACGCCGGGCCCTTTTTAGACTTGCCCTCGATCAGCACCTCTTCGACGCGTCCCACGCGTGCCTGGTGTGCGAGAAGAGCGCTGCGCTCGACGACGAGGCGGAGGCGTTCGAAGCGTTCTGCGGTCACCTCCGGGGGCACGAAACGCTCCTCCCAGGCAGCCGCTTCGGTCCCGGGCCGGGGGGAGAAGATGAACGTGTACGCGCTGTCGTAACGGGCTTCCGCCGCAACCTCGAGGGTCCTTTCGAAATCCTCGTCGGTCTCCCCGGGGAACCCGACGATTATGTCAGTAGTGACCGCTAAATCGCCTATCGCGTCTCGGGCGGCGCTCAGCCTCTCCAGGTACCGCTGTGCCGTATAGCCACGCCTCATAAGCGCGAGCACGCGGTCGCTCCCGGACTGGAGCGGGAGGTGGAGGTGAGGGCATACCGCATCTTCCGTCGCCATCGCCTCGATCGTCTCGGGACGGAGGTCCTTTGGGTGAGGGCTAGTGAAACGCACGCGCCCGATCCCCTCCACGCGGGACACGGCTCGGAGCAGGTCCGCGAAAAGCGGCCTGGCACGCGGACTATCGGCAGACGTCCACTCCTCTCCGGTCAATAGCGCCTGCGAACGCCAATCTGGGAGGCGGCGGGCGACGAGCGCGAGGTCGCGCCCGTAAGAGTTGACGTTCTGGCCGAGGAGCGTGACCTCGGACGTGCCTCTTTCGGCGAGCTGGCGCACTTCTTCGACGACCTCGGAAAAAGGCCGGGAGATCTCCTTTCCCCGGACCGAGGGCACGATGCAAAAAGCGCAGCGGTTGTCGCAGCCGACCTGGATCGTCACCCAGGCCGCAAAGGGCAGTTCACGCCGGACGGGGAGGGCCGAGGGGAACTCTGCTTTTTCCTCTGGCGCAGCGTCCAGGATCTCGACGACGGGCCCTTGCCTTCGCGCCCGGTCGAGGAGTTGTGCCGCCTGGCCGACATTGTGCGTCCCGAACACGGCGTCGACCCATGGTGCCCGCTCGAGCACCTTTTCCCTGTCCTTTTGCGCGAGGCACCCGCCGACCGCTATCTGCATACCGGGGCGCAGCTGCTTTATAGCGCGAAGTTGGCCGAGGTTGCCATAGAGGCGGTTGTCCGCATTTTCGCGTATGCAGCAGGTGTTGAAGACCACCACGTCGGCTTCCTCGAGCGCCGCCGCCGGCTCCATGCCCTCCTCCTCGAGGAGCCCGGCCAGGCGCTCGGAATCGTGCTCGTTCATCTGGCAGCCGAAAGTGCGCACGAAGTAGCGGCGCGGCCCTTCTCCGGCCGGCCCTTCTCCGGCCGGCCCTTCTCCGGCCGGCCCTTCTCCGGCCGGCGCAGCCAATGCCTCATTGCCATCGAGCGTGTGGCCCACGACACGAGCTTAAGCCGCCGAGCAGCCCTGGCGCGGCCCTACCGGGCCGGAGGGCAGCCCGGACGGGCCCGGGGCGCCGTAGAAACCCAGGTGAGCTACGATAGAAGTAGCTGCTCCGGTTGAGCTGGCCCCCGCCAGCCGGCTCCCGGGGCGGCCTTAGCCACGGTACGCCCAAATGGACGGTACGCCGATGGACGGTGCGCCGATGGACGGTACGCCCAGATGGACGGTACGCCCAGATGGACGGTGCGCCGATGGACGGTACGCCCAGATGGACGGTGCGAGGCGGTAGCGTCGCAGCCCGTGCGGTGCTTCGTCGCCGTGTGGCCACCCGACGATGTGCTCGACGACTTGGCCGCATTGCCAAGGCCAGCTGCCACTTACGCGCGGTGGTCGACGAGGGACCAGTGGCACGTCACCCTCAGGTTCTTCGGGGAGCTCGACGAGGCCGGCGTTGCCGCAGCCACCCAGGCCCTTAGCGAGGCCGCCGGCTCCTTCGGGGCTTCGCCGGCACGTTCACCGGCACGTTCACCGGCACGTTCACCGGCACGTTCACCGGCACGTTCGCCGGCACGTTCACCGGCACGTTCACTGGCACGTTCACCTGGCGAGCCGCCAGGGGGCACCGCTGGCAACTCCGCGGGCGCTCCCGCCGGCTCGCCGGGGGCCCTTCACAAACCTCACAACTCCGCGGGCGCTCCCACTGGCTCGTCGGGCAGCCTTCTCGTCGCCCACGGAGGCCCGGCGACCCGCTTCATGGGCCCGGGGCTCGTCGTATGGCCTGTCGAAGGTTTGGACGACCTCGCCCGGGCGCTACAACGAGCGACGGCCGAGATCGGCAAGCCGGCCCCGCACCGGCCGTTCCATGGGCATGTGACGCTAGCGCGTGCCCGAGGTGACGCCGACCTTCGCCGGACCGACCTTGGCCACGCCGGCCGGCTCCTCGCCCGACTAGAGCGCTCATGGCCCGTCGGCTCCTTCGCCCTCGTAGAGAGCCAGCTCCGCCCAGGGGGCTCGGTCTACACCGACCTCGCGACCTTTTCCCTCGCATCCCCCGCCGCAGGGGGCTAGGCAGCCCCAGTTCCGCGACCATCCACCACCAAACGTGTGTTTGCTATTAGGCTCGTCACGAGTTACACTCATGGAGTTCAGAGCAGGCCAGCAAGGGGGTCGTGGTCACACCCCCTTCGTAGTGTTGCCGACAGCCAACCAGACACCAACGAGCGAGAGGACGATCACCGGTGGAACGTGACAAGGCACTCGAGATGGCCTTGGGCCAGATCGAGAAGCAGTTCGGCAAGGGCGCCGTCATGCGGATGGGAGAAAACGTCCACATGCAGGTCGAGGCGATCTCGACGGGCGCCCTTTCCCTTGACTTGGCCCTCGGCATAGGCGGTGTACCCCGCGGGCGCATCGTCGAGCTGTTCGGGCCTGAGTCCTCGGGCAAGAGCACCCTGGCGATGCATGTCGTCGCCGAGGCCCAGCGCAACGGCGGCATCTGCGCGTACATAGACGCTGAGCACGCGATGGACCCCGTGTATGCCGGTGCTATCGGGGTAAACGTCGACGACCTGCTGATCTCCCAGCCAGACACCGGAGAGCAGGCACTCGAGATCGCCGACATGCTCATACGTTCGGGCGCCATCGACGTGGTCGTCATCGACTCCGTCGCCGCCCTCACCCCACGCGCCGAGCTCGAAGGCGAGATGGGCGACACCCATGTCGGCCTGCAGGCCCGCCTCATGTCCCAAGCCCTCCGCAAGCTGACCGGCACGCTCAGCAAGTCCAAGACGATCGCCATCTTCATAAACCAGCTCAGGGAAAAGGTCGGCGTGATGTTCGGTTCACCCGAGGTCACCCCAGGTGGCCGGGCGCTCAAGTTTTACTCGTCGATGCGCTTGGAGATACGCCGGGTGGAGTCCATCAAGGACGGTGCCGAGGTGGTAGGCAACCGTACCCGTGTCAAGGTGGTAAAAAACAAGTGCGCGGCGCCGTTCAAACAGTGCGAGTTCGACATCATGTACTCGAAGGGCATCAGCCGGGAAGGCTCCCTCCTCGATGTCGCGACCGACCTAGGCATCGTGCACAAGTCTGGCGCCTGGTACACCTACGAGGGCGAGCAGATCGGCCAGGGCCGTGAAAACGCCAAGGCTTTCTTAGCTGAGAACCTCGAGCTCATGATCGAGATCTCCGAGCGGGTCCGCCAGCAGGTCGGTGTTGGCGCTAGTGAGGCACCCGCGGACGGCGAACAGCCGGTCGCTGTCGAGGGCTGACCCAGGCAGGCGCACTGGCCAGGTGGTCCTCCCGAGGGGACTCCCGCCCGCCTGGCCGGCGCCCGCGATGCAACTCAAACTGGAGAAAACTGCGAAGTTTTTTCTGGACCTCGTGGCTCTTCGGCGCGATACTGGTCGCAACGTTTCTGGGCCGGCTCGTGGGCACTTCCTGTCCTCGATGCCGGCTTGTAGGCTCTGGGAGGTATTGATGGCAATGTCCGTTGCCGACCAGCCGGGAGCCTTTGTGCTCGACTTAACTCCTTCACGCGAGCTAGCTGAGCTTGAGGGCCGTCTTCATGTCTTGGAGGCCCAACTAGACGCCCTGGGGCGCCTGGAACAGGTCAACAGGGTGATCCAGTTCTCCCAAAACAAACAACGTGCCGCCGAAGCTCTGCAGCACGAGCCCTTCGGCTACTCCGCGCAACAGGCTAAGGGAGTGCTGGAGATGCCGATGAGCTGGCAGTGTGCCGACGCTATCGAGGAGCTACGCGCCCAACGCAAGAGCCTTCTCGCTCGCAGCGGTTCCATTCGTCAAACGCCGAAAGAAGCGACTTCGGCTAACTGGTTCGGGTAGCCGTCCGCTCCAACAGCATGTGCCGGAGTAGGTCGAGCGCGTAGGTGGCTGCGCGCTCACGTACAAGCTGACGGTCCCCGGACAGCCTCAGCGCTTCAACCGCAGCTGAAGGCGGCCACGACAGGCCGACGAAGACTGTGCCCACGGGTTGGCCATCCTGAGGTTCGGGGCCCGCCACGCCGGTGAGGGATAGTCCGATGTCCGCCCCGAGCAACCGGGCCACGCCGGCGGCCATCCTGCGTGCCGCGTCCTCGCTCACTACGGGACCTTCGTCCACCCCGAGTAGTTCGCGCTTCACGTCGCTCCCATAGCTCACGAGACCGCCGGCGAACCACCCGCTCGCCCCGGGCACAGAGGTCAGCCGGGCGCCAACCAGGCCGCCGGTGAGGGATTCGGCCACTGCCAAGCGGAGCCCTGCCTCCCCAAGCAGGCTGGCTACCACGACTTCGAGGCTCTCGTCGTCTATGCCTCCGACGGCGTCGCCGAGCAAGGCACGAAGCTCGGCCTCCTCCTTGTCGAGGGTGCGCTCGGCCTCTGCCTCCGCGCTTGGGCCCGACGTCCTGGTCGTCACCCTCACCCGCACGCCCTCGGCCACATTGGCGAGGAAGGCAATGGTCGTGCCAGTCCCCTCTAGTTCGGAGAGCCTCGGCGCGACTATTTCAGCAACCCTCGACTCCGGCACGCCCCAGACCCTGAGGAACCGGCTGCGGATGGTCGCATGGTCGCCAGAACGCCGCACGAGGTCGGGGACCACGAACCCCCCAACCATCTCGCGCATCTCTGCGGGCACCCCGGGGACGGCGTAGACGACCTTCTCCTTGCCGGGCCCACCAGCTGGATCTTTGACCGGGCACACGAGGCCCGGCGCCGTACCAACGGACGCGGTGATAAAAGATGCGCCCTCGGGGACGTCGGCCTGCTTCCAGTTCATGGCCGGCACGTCCCTTCCCCGGAAGCGCTCCCGCAGGGCCGCCTCGACCTCGGGGTCGCGGCGCAACCCCACGCCCATCACCTCGGCGATCGCCTCCCTCGTGATGTCGTCTTGAGTGGGGCCGAGCCCTCCGCAGCATACGACGGCGTCGGCCCGGCCGAGCGCCCCCCGCAACGCGGCCACGATCCTGTCGTGGTTGTCCCCGACTTTGGCCTGGTAATGCGATGAGATCCCGGCGAGCGCCAGCTGCTGGCCGATCCAAGCGGAGTTGCTGTCTACCACCTGGCCGAGCAACAGCTCGGTCCCGATCGCGAGCACCTCACAGTCCACTGCCTTCGCCTCCCTCGGTCCCGGGCCTCTACAGCTCAGGCGTTGCCCGCGAACGCCCGGCGCCCTGCCGACCTGCTGTCAAGAAGGTACTGGGCCGCGCTCGCCCAGGCGAGCACGACAGCAAGCCAGAGAGCAACGTGGGCGATGTTGGTGAGGTCGCCACGCGAGGCACCCGCCACCGGCACGAGCACGAAGGCCACGGTCAGGAACTCTACGAGCGTCTTGGCCTTGGCCGAGCGCCGGGCGGGAACGCTCACACCTTGGCGCGCTACGACGACCCGGTAGCTAGTTATGAGCGCCTCACGCGCCGCCAGCAGGGCAACCGGCGCCCACGTGAAGTCCCCGAGTGCAGCAATGGCAGCCATCGCGCCGAGCACCAAGAACTTGTCTGCCAGCGGGTCGAGGAAGGCGCCCGATGCACTCGTACCCCGGCGGCGGGCGACCCACCCGTCGGCGGCGTCAGAAAGAGCGAGGACCAACCAAAGCAAAAGCGCGGTCCAAGAAGGGATCCCGCTCAGGACTACGAGGACGAGCGCGGGCGTCGCTGCGATGCGGGCGAGGGTCACCCCGTTGGCCGCGGTCATGAGACCGCCATCTGCCGGGGCACCAGCTGGACGCGTCGGGGCGCCGGCCGGAGCACCCGTCGGGGCGCCGGCTGCAGTGGCGTGACCCACCTCGCCGCTCAGCTTGGCGGCGGGACCACCCGCCAGAGCCTCTGGGCTGGCTAGTCCGTTGGCTGGGCGGCCAAGAGTGCTCACAGGGCCACCACCGGCTCCCCAACAAGGTCGGGGCCCAGGGAGCCGGTTATCTCGAGCTCGGCCCACGTACCTGGCACCAGGTCGAGGGGGACGCCGATCACCCCGTCGATCTCCGGGGCTTCACGGTGGCTCCTGGCCTCGCCGGGCGCGTCGATCAGCGCACGGCACTTGGTACCGACCAGTGCCGAACGGTGGGCCGCTGTGATCGTGTCCTGCAGCTCCGAGCACTCCCGGGCGCGCTCGGCCACGAGCCCGCTGGGCACCTGCCCCGCTTGGGACGCCGCATAGGTGCCCTCTTCGGGGGAGAACGCGAAGAACCCAGCCCAGTCGAGCTCCGCCTCTTTGAGAAAGCAGAGCAAGGCGTCGTGGTCCTCCTCGGTCTCGCCCGGGTAGCCAATTATGAACGAAGAGCGCAGGGCCGCGTCTGGGAAATGACGGCGCACGAACGAGATGCGCTCCAAGAAGCGCTCGCCGTCTCCATAGCGGCGCATCCGCCTGAGCAGCGGCCGTGAAACGTGCTGCAGGGAAAGGTCGAAATAGGGGCAGCCGCCACTGCCGAGCACCTCTATTAGTTCGTCGTTCAGGCCCGACGGGTAGAGGTAAAGAAGCCTGACTCGCTCTACCCGTTGTCGTACCTCGCGCACCAAGCCGGCCAGGCCACCGGCCCGACCGCCGCCCGTGCCCCTTGCCTCCCGGCCCCAAGACACCGGGTCCTGGGCTACCAGTACCACCTCCTCGGCACCGAGCCGCTCCACCTCTTCCAAGATGGCCTCGCGCGTCCGCGAACGCTGCGGCCCCCGGAACTCCGGGATCGCGCAAAAACCGCAATGGCGGTCGCAACCCTCGGCGATCTTCACGTACGCCCATGGGGCGCCAGCCGGGGGCCGCGCCAGCTCAAGCAAGTCGAAACTGCTCTCGCTCCGCCGAGGGGCCTCCGCCGCCACGTCGCTCACCGCTTGCCCCACCTCGGGTTGCCTCACCTCGGCGCTAGGGCCGAGGCCGGCGTGCGGGCGGCGGGTGCCCGCGGGCGCATTGGAGCGCCCGAAGGTGACGGGCGCGCCACCCGCCGCCTCCGGCCCAGCCGCCTCCGGCCCAGCCGCCTCCGGCCCAGCCGCCTCCGGCCCAGCCGCCTTCGGCCCAGCCGGCTTCGGCCCAGCCACGCCGTCCCAAAAGGCGACGCCAAAGCCGGCCACCTGGTCGACCTCTGGCATGGCCTCGGCCAGCTCGGTGCCGTAGCGCTCCGCCAGGCACCCCGTGACGACGAGGCGGGCACCAGCCTTCTTCGCCGATGCCATCTCGAGGACCACTGCAACCGACTCCTCGCGGGCGGGCTCGATGAAGGCGCACGTATTCACGACCACCAGGTCGGCGCTCCCAGCCTCCTCGGCCAACTCGTAGCCCTCCAGGGCGAGCACTCCGGCGAGCTTGTCGGAGTCCACCCGGTTTTTGGGGCAACCAAGGGTCTCCAGCCAATAACTCGCCACTTGAAAAAGACTACAGTGGGCCACGCCAGCACGCCGGCACCCAATTGGCACGCGCCCACTGAGCTGCCCGGCCAAGGCGCCTCAGGTTGAGCAGGCCCGGGCCGGGTCAGCCGGTACAAACAGGCGGGTCTCCCCCACCCACCCACCCCGGCGAGCTCGCGGGACGCACGAAGCCGGCGTCGAAGGCCAGCACGACCGCCTGGACCCGGTCACGCACACCGAGCTTCGCCAAGATCCTCCCGACGTGGGACTTCACCGTTGCCTCGGACACGTAGAGCTCTTCCGCGATTTGGCCATTGGAAAGGCCTCGCGCCATGGCAGCCAGGACCTCGCGCTCGCGATCGCTCAGGCGCTCGATGTCCTCGAGGGCGCGCGAGCTCACCGGGCCGCGGCCGGCGGCAAGGCGCCCGTACTCTTCGAGCAGCCGCCGCGTCGCACGAGGTGAGACAACTGCGTCTCCAGACGCCACCGTCCTCACGGCGCTCACGAGCTCGGCGGGCCTCACGTCTTTCAAGATGAACCCGCTCGCGCCGGCCCTCAGTGCACCTAGCGCGTACTCGTCCAGATCGAAGGTGGTGAGGACTAGGACCCGCGCGGTCCGGCTCGCCGAGACGATGCGCCGGGTTGCCTCTATCCCGTCCATGCGCGGCATCCGGACGTCCATGACGAACACATCGGGGGAACACCGCGCAACGAGCTCGACCGCTTGGGCCCCGTCTTCGGCTTCGGCCACCACTTCGATGTCGCCTTCGGCTTCGAGGATCATGCGGAAGCCCTGTCGCAAGAGGGCTTGGTCGTCTACGAGGACCACGCGGACCGTCAACCCGCTCCCTCCTCGGCCGGCACGCCCGCCGACAGCGGGGGCGGTTTGTAGATCTCGGGCCCCCCTGCCAGCCCTCCGGCGCTACCGCCTGGCGCCGCAACCCGGTCGGGCCAGGCACGAAGCGTGGTCCGGACCGCCCAGCCGCCGCCCGCGACCGGCCCGGCCGACAGCACCCCGGCGTGGACGGCAGCACGCTCTCGCATACCCTTGATCCCGTTTCCCCCGCCGTCGCCCTCCCGGCCATGAGCAGCGCCGTCGTCAGTCACGCTCACATGGACGTAGGGGAACTCGTACGCCAGCTCGACCCGGGCGCGTGACGCCGACGCGTGCTTGATGGTGTTGGTGAGGCTCTCCTGGATTATCCGGTAGATGCTCAGCTCTGCTGCCGGGCCAAGGGGGAACTGCCGGCCTTTGTTGCTCACCTCCAGCGTGAGCCCGGTAGCACGGGCGCCCTCGAAGAGGCTGTCCAGCTGGTCAAGCCCTGGCTGTGGCACCAGCCCGAGGTCATCGGTACGCAACAGGCCGATCGTCGCCCGAACGTCGCGGAGCGCCTGCCTCCCCATCTCGCTCACCTGGGCCATGACGCCGGCGGCCTTCACCGGGTCGCTCCCTGCGACAGTGGCAGCCGCGTCCGCGAGGGTGACCACCACGGAAAGGCTGTGGGCCACGATGTCGTGCATCTCGCGGGCGATCCGGGCCCTCTCGGCTGCGGCGGCTATGGCCGCTTGCTGGTCACGTTCGAACTCGAGCCGCTCGGCGCGCTCGGCCAGGGACGCCATGTACCTGCTACCTGAACGCACGGTCAGACCAACGAAAAAAGCCGCGACTACCGTCGCCGAGAGGAAAAGGAACGACCGCGCGACCGTCGTCGCAGGCACCCACCTAACGGCGGCCATGACAGCGCCGACCTCCAGGATTGCGGCCGCCTCGAGCGCTCGGAGGCGCGAGCAGCGGACCGCGACAGTGTAAAGGGCGACGAGGAGAGCGAGGTCGGCAACGAGGCGGTAGCCAAGGGCCCACTGCACGAGGGCGAGCACGCACACGGCCGCGAAAACGGCGCTCGGGTTTGCGCGCCGCCAGACGAGCGGCGCCACGAGGGCCACTTGGAAGGTCCCCGTTTGCCAGCTCAGGTACGGGCTACTGGCGAGCCCTACCGTCGACAGGGCGAGCACGGCTGCGGCCACGCTGACGTCGGCCAGGCGCTGGTGGTCGTTTAGCCATTGCCGGGCCCATTCGAACAGTCCCATGCCGCCACCATCGAGCGCGCCGCCGTCCACGGCCTGCGGCCTCACGGCCTCGGTGCGTCGGTTCGTCCGGTCCTCGATCGTCAGATCCATGCTCGCGGATGTCCAGTCCCGAGAGTACCCGGTTGCCAGACCCGATCATCCTGAAGGATGACGCGCCGCGGCCATGTTTCCACCTCTGGTAGGTCAGCGCGGCTACCGCCTGCTCCTACCATGGATCCCAGGCAAGAGGCCTAGGAGCTAGGCAGGTCACCGGTCCATGCGTAGCGCTAGGCGAAGGAGAAGTTGTGCAAAACCAGCTCGAGACCAGACTCGACCGCGCGTTGGTGCTGGCCCGAGGGGCCGTGGAGGACAAGGACGACACCCTGATCGGGCGCGCTATGGAGTTCGCTCGCATCGACCTTTACCCAAGCGACCGCCAACCCTCGCTACTGCGTGTCGCGGTTGCCACGCTCATCTCGATCGTCGGCTCACTCGCAGCCGATGCGCTCATAGTCAAGGTAGCCGTCGCCGCAGTGCCCGCCGACAAGGGCTACGTCCACTTCTTGTTCTCCGATTACGCCAAGCTGACCGTGATCGGCGTACTGATCGCCTGCGCGGCATGGCCCATCGTCACCCGTGCGACCTCGAGCCCTCGCCTCGCGTTTTTCAGGATGGCCATCGCAGTGACCATCGTCTTGTTCCTGCCTGACCTGTACCTCCTCGCGCAGCACCAGCCGTTCCACGCGGTGTTCTTCCTCATGCTGATGCACCTGGCCATCGCCCTCGTCACCTACAACCTCCTCGTCCGCCTGGCACCCTGCGACGAGCAGTGGACTTAGCGCCTCGGCCAGTCCATCTCTAGCGCTCGAGGGCTGCCGGTCACCCGAGGGTGCCGGTCACCTGGACGCCGGCGTGGTCGGCCCCCAGCACGAGGGCCTTTCCCGGGACTCCGAGGGAAGCCATGAGGGCACGAGCCGAAGCGCACAGACCTTCCGCGGCCCCCGCGTCCGAGAGGGCAACGAGGCTCGGGCCGGCCCCTGACCAACAAGACGTGAGGGCGCCGGCGCGGCGCAGTCCCACGAGGAGGGCCTCGGCCTCGCTGAAGAGCGCGGAACGTGCCGGCTGGTGGAGCCGGTCGTCCCCTGCCTCAGGGACGAGCAGGCGCCGGTCGGCGAGCCCTGCTACGAGCAGCCCGAGACGGCTCAGGTTGAACACCGCGTCCCCGAGCGGCACCGAGGAGGGGAGCGCCTGGCGGGCCTCTGCGGTCGGCAGCTCCCTGTCGGGGACGACTACGACAAAACGCAGCTCGGGGTCGAGCTCTAGGTGCCGAGCGACCGGGAGACCTCCGATCACAGCGGCCGCTACAAGGCCGCCGAAAGCCGAGGCGGCCGCGTTCTCGGGGTGGCCGTCCACCCGAAAACCGACCTCGAACGCCTCGTCAGGGCACTGGGCGCCTGCGGCCGCGGCCGCTGCCACCGTGAGCGCGGCCGAGGAACCGAGACCCCTTGCCACGGGTATGTCGGAACGCACGTGCAGCTCGAAGCGGTCGTGCCCGAGGACGCCTCGGGCGACGCGCGCGGCGAGGTGCGACGCTCCCCCTGGCAGGTGGGCACCCTCGCCTTCGGCCACCACCAAGAGGCCTTCCTCGCGCGGCCTCAGCTCGACCTCGACGTAAAGCCCGAGTGCCACGGCGAGGGTGTCGAACCCAGGCCCGAGGTTGGCAGACGACGCGGGCACGCGTGCCACCCGGCCTGCGCCTTCACCGGTAGCGTCCCCGGCCGGCGTCACGCGCGGTCTTCGAGCTCGTCCACGGTCATCAGCACAGCTCGCGCCTTCGAGCCCTCCGACGGCCCGACGACACCGCGCTGCTCGAGCAAGTCCATGAGCCGCCCTGCCCTGGCGAAGCCGACCTTCAGCTTGCGCTGGAGCATGGACGTGCTCCCGAGCTGGCTTCGCACCACGAGCTCCATGGCCGTCTCCAGCAGGTCGTCGTCTCCAGCGCCGTCCCCGCCCACCTCGCCGGGGGCAACCTCGGGGGCCTCGATGCCTTCCACATAGGACGGGGACGCCTGGCGCCGCCAGTGGGCGACTACCTTGCGGACGTCCTCCTCGTCCACCCAGGGGCCCTGCAGGCGCCTCGGCGAGCTCGACGACGCTGTCAACAAAAGCATGTCCCCCTTGCCTATGAGCCTCTCGGCACCGGCCTGGTCGAGCACGACGCGGCTGTCTGCGAGCGACGAAACTGCGAACGCGAGGCGCGAGGGGATGTTGGCCTTGATGAGGCCGGTGATCACGTCCACGGACGGACGCTGGGTAGCGATGACGAGGTGTATCCCGACGGCCCTAGCCATCTGGGCGATGCGGCAGATCGACTCCTCGACGTCCCGGGCCGCCACCATCATGAGGTCGTTGAGCTCGTCGACCACGACAAGGATGAACGGCAGCCGTTCATAGCGCCGGGCCTGAGACCCGCCCGCCGGCTCCGCCTCATCGAGCGTGCGCCCGCCCGCGGCGTCGGGGCCCGCCCCCATCTCCTCGTCCTCTAGGACGTCCAGGTACTCGGGCGCGTCCTCCCCTGAGATCCCCTGGTCATCGTAAACCTCGCCTGTGCCGCTTGCGCCGGTCCCGTCGCCGTAACCCTCGTCCCCGTGACCTTCGTCCCCGTGACCTTCGCCCCCGTGACCTTCGCCCCCGTAGCCCTCGCCGCCTTCATTGGCACCGGTGCCGCCGGCTTCCCAGGCGCTCCTCCCCGTCTCGTTGAGCTCGCCCCGGTCGTAAGCGGCGTTGTAGCCGGTTATGTCCCGCATGCCCACTTCGGCCAGGAGGTCGTAACGGCGCTCCATCTCTTCAACCGCCCAGCGCAGCGCGTTGGCCGCCCGCTTGGGGTTGGTCACGACGTTGGTGAGCAGGTGCGGGAGCCCGCTGTAGGCCCCCAGCTCGACCCGCTTGGGGTCGACCAGGATCAGGCGGGCCTGGTCGGGCGTGGCGCGCATCAGGACTGACGTCAGCATCGCGTTGAGGCAAGAAGACTTGCCCGAGCCCGTTGCACCGGCGATCAGGAGGTGAGGCATCTCGGCCAGGTTGACAAGGACCGGCCGGCCGGCAATGTCCCGGCCCACGCCCACCTCGAGAGGGTGGCGGGCGGCGGCGGCTTCCGGCGAGGCGAGGATGTCACCGAGCGTCACCGTCTGGCGCTGCCGGTTGGGAACTTCCACGCCGATCGCGGAGCGCCCAGGTATCGGTGCCAGTATCCGCACGTCGGTTGCTGCCATCGCGTACGCGATGTCGCGGTGAAGCGCCGTAACCCGCTGCACCTTGACGCCCGTGCCAAGCTCGAGCTCATAGCGCGTGACGCTCGGCCCGACCGTCGCCCCTACCAGGCGCGTCTCGACGCCGAGAGCCGCCAGGGCGCCCTGCAGCGTCTGGCCCATGACCTCCACTTGGTGGCGGTCGACCGCAGTCGCCTTGGTCCTCTTCAGGAGCGACATGGACGGGAGCCGCCAAGGTGGCCTGACCTCAGCCGCCGGGCCGAGGTCGATGGCGAGCTGCTCTGTCTTCCCGGCGCTTCCTAGGCCCCCGATCGGGAGGGCCTCGTCGGGCACGGGCGCTGGCTTCGCGTCGGGAGGGGGGGCCTCGCCCTTGCCGGCGCGCCCCCGCCGCCGGGCGCGCGGCGGCTCGTCGGCCACCGCAAGGTCGTCCTCGTCCGGCTCGTCGTCTTCCACGGCGCCACCTGCGAGCCCTGGCCAGCCAAAAGAGCGTCTCCTCGCGGCCTGCGGCTCGCTTCCCCCGCTCCCGTCTCGACCGCCCGGAGCACGGGGCTCATGCCAACCCTCCAGCTCATCTTCTTCGTAGCCGTCCGCGTCCCCCGCGCCGCGATGGCCTGCCCCGCTGCCGATCGGGCCGGCGGCTGCCCTTGCCAAGCGCCACGCGCCGGCAAATGTGAAGCCAAGGCCCCTCGCCCCGAAACGGGTGCCGGCGCGCAGGGCCAGGCCCACCGTCCTCGCGGGGGTAGCTGTCGTGACGAGCAGCGCCACGAACAGGACCATCGCCAGCACGAAACCGGCTCCCCAATCACCCACGCCCGCGTGGAAGGGCATCTCCACGAGCGTGCCGACGACGCCGCCGGCGCGGCGCATTGCCTTCAGCGACTGGTGGACGGTTGGCCGCCCCCCGGCATCAGCGATAAGGCCGGACAGGGCCAGAACTGCGAGGACGAGCCCGACGCCAACCCGGGCGGGCTGGGGGCGCTCCCGCCGGGAAAGGAGGTAGCCCCCGAGGACCACAAAGGCCGCGGGGACCACATAGCGGGCCAGCCCGAACAGGTCGGCCGCCCCGTCGCGCACGGCTCGCCCGAGAGGCCCGGCCAGCTCAGCGTAGATCCCGAGGGCGGTGAGCCCAGCCACCAGGACAAATGCCAGGCCCCAGATCTCGTCGGACTGCCCCTCTACCAGCCCTACGAAGCCGTCGTGCCAGCGCCTGGGCGCTTTTTGCCCTTTTCGCACCCGCGCGGCGCGCGGCGCGGCCGTCCCCTTCCCCCTCCGGGGAGGCGCGACCGAACGTGCTCTCGTTGCCACAGCAACCACAAAACTAACACCAGTACCACTGACAACAGCAGAACGGGCGTTCAGAGCCCTGTCAGACCTCCATCACGACAGGCACGATCATGGGCCGGCGCCGCGTACGCTCCTGCACGAAGCGCCCGAGCGCCGAACGGGCGCGGCGGCGGAGAGTCTCGAAGTCGGCCGGCGCCTCGCCGCGCTGGCGTTCCTCGATGGCGGCCATCACGACCTCGCGCGCCTCGTCAAGGAGCTTTTCTGCTTCGGGTGCGTAGACCCAGCCGCGAGTGATGATCTCGGGGCCGGTCAACACTGCGCCGCTCCGGGAGTCGACGGTCACGATCACGACGACCACGCCCTCTTCCGCCAGAGCGCGCCGGTCCCGGAGCACGCCCGCGCCCACGTCGCCCACGATCCCGTCAACATAGAGGAAGCCCGCGGGCACCTCCCCGGAGAACTCGACCCCGCCAGGGCCGACCTCGACCACGTCGCCGTCCTCGGCGAGCAGCACGGACTCCTCGGGTACGTCCATCTCAACCGCCAGCCGGGCATGGTGCACGAGGTGGCGGTACTCCCCGTGGATCGGGATGAAGGCGCGCGGCCGAGCGACCGAGATCAAAAGCTTGAGCTCATCGCGCATGGCGTGCCCGGAGGAGTGGACGGGCGCCAGGCCCGAGTGGACCACTTCGGCACCGCGGCGGCAGAGGCCGTCGATCACCTTGCCGACGTTGGTCTCGTTACCTGGGATGGGGTGGGCAGACAGGACGACCAGATCGCGCTCGCCCACCTCGACCCACTTGTTGTCTCCGGCGGCCATCAAGGCGAGAGCCGACATAGGTTCGCCCTGGGAACCAGTACAGATGATGCAGACCTTCTCCGGCGGGAGGTCGGCTGTCTTTTCGATGTCGACCAAGCGGTCTTCGGGGATATCGAGGAGCCCCAGGCTTCGGGCGAACGCGACGTTCCGGCCCATCGAGCGGCCGAGGGTCGCCACGTAGCGGCCGCAACCGAGCGCGGCATCGGCGATCTGCTGGACGCGGTGGATGTGGCTCGCAAAGCAGGCGGCTATCACCCGCTTTTCCCGGTGGGCAACGAAGAGGTCGGAGAGCACCTGGCCGACCGCCTTCTCCGAGGGAGTATGCCCGTTTTCTTCGGCGTTGGTCGAATCGGAAAGCAAAAGCGCAACGCCACCGTCCGAGGCCAGTGCTCCTATGCGGGAGAGGTCGGTGCGGCGGCCGTCCACCGGCGTCAAGTCGAGCTTGAAGTCGCCCGTATGGAGGATCACGCCATAGGGCGTGTGGAAGGCAAGGGCGAAACCCCCCGGGACCGAGTGCGTCACCGGTATGAACTCGATGTCGAACGGGCCTATTTTTCTCCTCTCGCCGTCGGCAACCGTCACCAGCTCCGTCCGAGAAAGCAGCCCCGCCTCCTCTATGCGGTTGCGGGCGAGGCCGAGCGAGAGCTCTGAGCCGTAAATGGGGAAGCTAACCTCAGCTAGGAGGTAGGAGAGCGCCCCGCAGTGGTCCTCGTGCCCATGGGTGAGGACGCAAGCCACCAACCGGTCTGCGTTTTCTCTTATGTAGGTAAAGTCGGGGAGGACGAGGTCCACGCCGGGCATCTCGGGCTCGGGGAACATGAGCCCGCAGTCGACGAGCACCGCCTGGCCGTCCACCTCGAACCAGGCGCAGTTGCGCCCGATCTCGCCGAGGCCGCCGAGAAAGGCTATACGCAGGGGTGACGCGTCCGCCGGTGCCGGCAACTAGACCGCCTTGCCTGGCGCGCCGGGCAGCCAGTGGCCAAGGTTGGCCAAGACCTGCTCGGCTCTTTGTTCGAGGCCGGGCGGCGTAGGGCCCATGGGGAGGCGGCACTCGCCGGCGGGCAAGCCGAGGGCACGCAGCATCGCCTTGGTCGGCACCGGGTTGGGCGCCGTCTCGGTCGCCTCGAACTCGAAGGACTCGACCAAGCGCCTGTTGACCTCCGCTGCTGCCGAGGCATCGCCTTTTTGCCACACGGCTACCATCTCGGAAAATGCCTTGCCGGCCCAGTGGGACGCCACGCTGATCACTCCCACGGCACCGGCAGCGAGCAGGGCAAGGGTGAGCGCGTCATCCCCGCTGTAGACCTCGAAGTCCGCCGGCGCCCGCGCGATGAGCGCGCCAGTCGCTGCCGGCGAGCCGCTGGCGTCCTTCAGGGCAGCTATGACCCGGTCACCGGCGAGGCGCGCCAGGGTGGCCGGCGCGATCTCGCGGCCCGTCCGCTTGGGGATGTCGTACGCGATCACCGGCAGCCGGGTCGCTTCCGCGGCAGCCCTAAAGTGGGCTTCGATCCCAGCCTGAGAAGGCCTGTTGTAATAAGGCGTCACGACGAGAGCAGCGTCGGCGCCGATATCGGCCGCCGCCTTGGTGAGCTCCACGGTGTGGGCCGTACTGGCTGTCCCCGTACCAGCGATCACCGGCACGTCGACGGCTTCGCGAACGGCTCGCCAGAGGTCGAGCTTCTCGGCATCGGAGAGCGTCGCGCCTTCTCCCGTGGTGGCGGCCACAACGAGGCCGTCGTTGCCGTTGGCGACGAGCCAGCGGGCCAGACGAGCGGCCCCGTCGAGGTCCAGTCCTCCGTCACTCCCAAAGGGCGTGACCATGGCGCAGATGACCGAACCAAACCTAGGCACCCGCATCGGCGGACCTCCTGGCTCGCCTGGCCCTGATCAGCATGCCGGTGCTCGCCATCGCCCGCCAGCGTAGCCCGTCGGCACCACCTTGTAGGGCTACCCGGGGCGGGGCCGGCGCCTGCTCCGAATGGCGCCCCTCCCGAGTGCGGCGAAGGTTCACTCGGGCAGCGCCCGCTTCACCCCCACGTAGGCTCACAACCCCAAAAGGGCATCGAGGCCAAGCGTGAAGCCACGCCGGCGCGCCACTTGCTTCACCGCTAGGAGCACCCCCGGCATAAAGGACGCTCGGTCGAGCGAGTCGTGGCGGATCGCGAGGACTTCGCCGGCGTTACCGAGCAGCACCTCTTGGTGCGAGACGAGGCCCTTCAAGCGAACGGCGTGCACGTGGACACCCGGCGCGGCCTCGAGGCCTCGTGCTGGGTTCACCCCGCCGTCACCGCCGTCACCGCCGTCACCGCCGGCGCGGGCGCCACCGCCGGCGCGGGCGGCACGGGCGCCATTGGAGCCGCTGGCCGCACCCGTCCCGGCGGCGCCTGCCGGCGCAGGCCCGCTGGCAGCGCTGCCCCCACTGCCACAAGCGCTCCTCGCCGCCGCCAAGCGCTTAGCAGTAGAGAGCGCGGTCCCGGAGGGGGCGTCAAGCTTGCCGTCGTGGTGGAGCTCCACTACCTCCACGCCGGCGAACCAAGGCGCAGCCAGTTCGGCAAAGCGCATCATGAGGACCGCCCCGATGGCGAAGTTGGGCGCCACGATACAGTTGGCTGGGCTCGCCTCAAAGAGGTCGCGTAGCGCAGCCAGCGCGTCCTCGCTAAAGCCGGTCGTCCCGATCACCGCGTGCACGCCGTGGCCTGCACACCACGCAGCGTTGGCGAAAGCGGCTTCGGCCACAGTGAAATCGACAGCGACCTCGACGCCGGCCTCGGCCATCGTTTCTGGCCCTCGCGCGACCACGAGCCCCCCCGCACCGGCCTGCTCGCCGGCGTGCGCCGGGTCCACGGCGGCGGCAAGCTCGAGCTCAGGGTCCGAGGCGATGGCGCCGAGCACGGTCGCCCCCATGCGCCCGCCGGCGCCGAAGACCCCTACGCGCAGCACGGCGCCCTCCTCAAAAATGTGCCGATAGTGCGGAGCTGTCGCCCACTCTCATGACAAAATTGGCCCCTTTTGGGCGCAAAAAGTACCAATAGTGGGGTCTCTCGCCCGACTATCAGCACTTTTTGCCCTCGGCCTGAGGCCAACGGAGCACCCGTGGGCGGCGGCCCCTTCCCTGGGCCACTACGCCTGCGCCTCCCAATTGGAAAAGGCGTCCTCCTCGAAGGGGCCGAGCACTACGAGTGTACGCGGCCCACCAAGGACCTCGGAGGCCACGCGTGCCAAGTCGTCCACAGTGACAGCCGAAACCTGCGCCTCGAGCTCCGCCAGCGACGGCACCCGACCATGCGCGAGCTGGGAACGGCCAAGCCGGCTCATGCGCGCGCCCGAGTCCTCGAGCCCGAGCGCGGTGGCCCCCCTGATGTGGCTCTTCGCGGCTAGGAGCTCTTCCTCGCTCGGCCCCCTCGCTGCCATCTTGTCGAGCTCCTCTGTTACCACCTCGACGACCTCCGCCGCCCGCGAGGGTGCGGTGCCGGCGTAGACAGCGAAATCGCCCACGCCTTCGTAGCCCGAACGGTAGGAGTACACGTTGTAAGCGAGCCCTCTCTCTTCCCGGACCGACTGGAAGAGCCGGCTCGACATCCCCCCGCCCAAGATGTGGTCGAGCACGTTCAAAACCTGACGATCAGGGTGATCGCGGTCGAAACCGGGCATGCCGAACATGATGTGGGCCTGTTCTGTCGGCCTCGTCACCACTAGGCGTCGGCGCGCCGGCGCGCCCGGCACCGACCGGTCCAAAGGACCGCTCCCGATCAGGAGCTCGCGGCCCACCTGGCTGGCGGCGTCCTCGAGGCGCCTCGCGACGCCTTCGACCACCCAGTCGTGATCGACAAGGCCCGCGGCAGTGACTACCACGTTGCCCGTCCGGTAGTGCTGGCGGTGGAAGTTCGCTATCTCGTCGCGCGTCGCCGCCCGCACCGTCTCCTCCAAGCCGAGCACGTCGCGGCCGAGCGGGTGACCGGGGTACATCGCGGAGTTGTAGATGTCGTGGACCTCATCGGCGGGTTCGTCGGAATGCATCAGGATCTCCTCGAGGATCACCTGCCGCTCCGCTTCGAGCTCGTCTGGCCGGAGCGCAGGCCCCCAGATGATCTCCGAGAGGATGTCGAGGCCGAGGTCAGCCTCCTCCGCGAGCAGGCGGACATAAAAAGCCGTGTGCTCTTTGGTCGTGAAGGCGTTGAGGTCACCGCCAACCGCGTCGACTGCCTCGGCGATCTCTCGGGCGCTCCGGTTGGGGGTGCCCTTGAAGAGGAGGTGCTCCAGGAAGTGCGAGGCACCAGCAAGGTGCTCCGGCTCGTCGATAGAACCTGTGCCGACCCAGAAGCCAAGGCTGACCGAAAGCACGTCGGGCATGTGCTCGGTAACCACGGTGAGGGCCCCGTCCAGGACTGTCGTCTCGATCACGTCCCGGACGGGAGCCGCCGCCTTCGGGCGCCCGCCCGACAGGGGCCCAGGTTGCTGCACAGGCCCGGCCTCGGCGGACCGCTTTGTGCTACCAGGTGCATTTGCCATTTCCTAGCGAGGACCGACCAGCGTGCTCAGCGCTGCCGGCGCCGCGGGTTGCGGCGTGGGCCCCGGCTCTCGCCCCCCCGCTCACGGCCCGGGCCGCTGCGCGGCCCCGAGTGGGGCCCGTCCGGCGCCGGTGCGTCGAGCGAGCTCGCAGGACCGAGGTCCCCGAACTCGGAACGGGCTTCCTCTTCCCAGCTGTCCTCGAAAGAGACCGTTTCGTACTCCGGCGAGCCCTCGTCGGCCCCAGCGCGTGGAGCACCACCGGCCTCGAGCCCTGCGAGGGAAAGAGAGACCCTCCCGGATGGATCGACCTCGTCCACGAGGACCTCAAGTTCTTGGCCGAGGGAGACCACGTCGTCCACACGCTCGACCCTTTTCCCCGGTGTGAGCTTGGAGAGCTTGGATATGTGGACAAGGCCGTCTCGCCCGGGAAGGATGTTCACGAACGCCCCGAACTTCGTGATGTTTACGATCTTTCCCCGGTACGTGGCGCCCACCTCCGCTTCGGGGGGATCGAGCACCATGTTGATCCGCCTGATCGCTTCCTCGACGGCCCCTCGGTCGCGGCCCCCGACCGTCACGGTCCCGACGGTCCCGTTGTCGTCCACGCTTATGTCGGCGCCGGTCTCCTGCTGGATCGAATTGATGATCTTGCCCTTGGGCCCGATAACCTCGCCGATCTTGTCCATAGGGATCTGGAAAGTCACTATCTTCGGCGCCGTCTCACGAAGGTCCGCGCGCGGCTCCGAGATCGCCGCCTTCATGACCTCGAGGATCTGGAGGCGGGCATCCCTTGCCTGGCGCAGCGCATCAGCGAGCACATTGGCCGGCAAGCCGTCGATCTTGGTATCGAGCTGCAGTGCTGTCACGAAATCCGAGGTGCCGGCGACTTTGAAGTCCATGTCGCCGAAGGCGTCCTCTGCACCGAGGATGTCTGTCAAGGTGACGAAGTTTTCGCCATCTTTAACGAGGCCCATGGCGATCCCCGCAACGGGCGCCTTGATAGGAACGCCGGCGTCCATGAGAGACAGCGTCGAGCCGCAAACAGAAGCCATCGAAGTCGAACCGTTGGACGACAGCACTTCTGACACGAGCCGGAGCGCGTAGGGGAACTCGTCGAAGGGAGGGACGACTGGCAAGAGCGCCCTCTCGGCGAGAAGCCCGTGACCGATCTCCCTGCGCTTGGGGCTACCGACCCTCCCGACCTCGCCGTTGGAATAAGGGGGCATGTTGTAGTGGTGCATGTAGCGTTTGCGTTCGTCGATGCCGATCGTGTCCAAGAGCTGGTCCATGCGTGGCATTCCGAGGGTTGTGATGTTTAGCACCTGCGTCTCCCCCCGCTGGAAGAGCCCGGAGCCGTGCGCGGTCTTGACCAGGCCTACCCTCGCCATTAGGGGCCTGATGTCTTTCGTGCCCCGGCCGTCGATGCGCACGCCCTCATCGACTATGCGCCTGCGCACAAGCTTCTTCGTGAGCGAGCGCACGGCGGCACCGATCTCCTTTTCCCTCCCTGGGAAATCGGGGCCGACCTCTTCGACGAGCGCAGCCGCCGTCTCGGCCAGAGCGGCCTCGCGCTCTGACTTCTGCGAGATGGTCGTCACCTTCGCGATCCGTGAGGCCCCCGCCGCCTCGACACGCTCCCAGACATCGTCGCCGTAGTCATGGCGCGGCTTGAAAGCAAGTGGCGGGCGCGAGCCGGCCTCGGTCACGAGGCGCTCCTGCAGCACGATGGACTCCTTGATCCAGGTCTTCGAGGCCTCGAGCCCCTCGGCAATGGCCTCCTCTGTAACCTTGGGAGCACCATTTTCGTAGTAGGACCAGGCCCGCTCGGAGCCACCGGCTTCGACCATCATGATCGCGACATCTCCATCGGGGAGCGCCCGCCCGGCCACCACTAGCTCGAAGGTCGATTCATCACCTTCGGCGTAGGTGGGGTGCGGCAACCATTTGCCCTCTTGGGAGTAAGCGATGCGCACGGCACCGATCGGACCCTCGAAGGGGATCCCCGACACCATGAGCGCCGCGCTCGCCGCGTTTATGGCGATCACGTCGTGCGGGTTGACCTGGTCGGCCCCGAGGACAGTAATGACCACCTGGGTCTCGTTGCGGTAACCCTCGGCGAAGCTCGGCCGCAGCGGCCGGTCGATCAGGCGGGCGGTGAGGATCGCGCTCTCCGTTGGGCGCCCCTCACGGCGAAAAAACGAGCCGGGTATCTTGCCGGCGGCGTACATGCGCTCTTCGACGTCGACGGTGAGGGGGAAGAAGTCGATCCCCTCCGGCGTGCTCGATGCCGCATTTGCGGTCGCCAGGACGACGGTGTCATCCATACGGGCGACGACAGCGCCCTGCGACTGCGGTGCGAGGAGCCCCGTCTCGAAGCTCATGGTCTTGCCGGTCCCTCCGACCGGCGCGGAAACAATAACAGGCTCTCCCATTACGGGCAGAGTCCTCCTTTCGGGCCAGGCCGCCAGCTCACGCCGGCGGCACTAGAGGAGTGTGCCCCGGTCGGGCCACACCACGGGCCGCGGGAAGGACGGAGCCAGTTGTCAGTTGACGACCTCCCCCGAGCCGCACGTACGTGCTCACCGGGCTCTTGCCTGGGCCGCTCAACGGGCCGCCCGCCCATGTGCCTGCTCGGCGTGTAGGAAGTCCTCGACTGGCAGCTGACCACGACCCGCCCTGGTCCGGTCAGCGACGCAGCCCGAGCCGGTTGATCAAGTTGCGGTACCGCTCGACGTCGTTTTTTCTCACGTAGTCGAGCAGGCGCCGGCGCCTCCCAATTAGCATCATGAGGCCTCGGCGCGAGTGGTGGTCGTGCTTGTTGGCCCTGAGGTGCTCGGTTAGGTGGGATATGCGCTCCGAGAGCAGGGCGACCTGGACCTCGGGCGAGCCGGTGTCGGTCTCGTGGAGGCGGTACTCCTCTATCGTCGCGGCTTTTTCGGCCATGCTCAGATTTCCTCGGTTCGGACTTGTCTTTAAAGTGGTAATAATGCCGTAGTACTTCAGTACGAGAGGTGGTCGCTCCGACAACCCCGCACCGTGCCCCAGCCGCCGGCACCACGGCTATCCGTGGGCAGGTCGCATCGGCCCGTGCCGGCGCTCATGCTAGCAGGTCGGAGAGCTGTTCTGTTCGAGGCGGGCCTGAGCGCTCGGGGGCTGGGCCGGCGGGCTGGGCCGGCGGGCTGGGCCGGCGGGCTGGGCCGGCGGGCTGGGCCGGCGGGCTGGGCCGGCGGGCTGGCCGGCGGGCTGGGCCGGCGGGCCCCACGTGCGTTACCCCAGTTCAACGCCCGTTGCCGCCGGCGGGCTGGGCCGGCGGGCTGGCCGGCGGGCCCCACGTGCGTTACCCCAGTTCAACGCCCGTTGCCGCCGGCGGGCTGGGCCG
>JAJYMM010000235.1 GCA_021787035.1 Actinomycetes bacterium | reverse complement strand
CACGAGTAGGCCGAGTACCCACCCCCAAGCGAGCAGGTTGGCGAACTTGGCCGCTTGCTGGCTACTACCCTCTAGCACCGATAGGGGCGCAAAGAACACGAAGGTAGCGAGGTAATCGCCTGGTGCCGGCAGGGGGCCTATTCGGTTCCCCTTACAGTTGGGGTTGGTCTGGACGCCAGGAATGGCGATGCCGAGGTCCCGTACCGTGATGAGCGTAAGGGCTGCGCCCCATGCGGCTGTAGCGGACATTAGGCACCCACCCCTGGCTTGACGTAGAACACACGACTAGGGTTCGGGTTGGTCACCGTCGAGGGAGGCGCACCCAGTGTCGTCCAGCCTGGCAGCGCGGGCGCGGTGTACTTTCCCTTCACCGCAGGGATGGGCTGGCCACCCGATGGCAACGAGGTACCCGGTACTGTCTGGCCACTGATCCCCGCTGGCTGACTAGGCGCCTTCTTACTGGCAACCGCGGAGCATGGGGTAGAACCACTACCGCACTGCGAGCCCGCAAACTGACCCAAGAGGGTGCAGCCGAATGGCGTGCAGTTACTTTCGATGTGGTCTACCCCGTAGACGACCAAGCTGTACCCAAAGTAAAGGAGCAGGAGGGCTACGGCCTTCATGGCCTAACCCCCTTAGCCGCCCAGTACCTTGGCGTTGTTGGTGGATATCCCAGTGACCTGGTTACCCGTGGTGGTCAGGAGGGAGTTGGTGGTCGAGCCCAACTGCTTCACACCATTGGGGTGGAGCAGGAGGTCGGTCAGTATCCAGCCTCCGATGATGAGCGAGCCGATGGCAAGGAACTTGTTCACTTGACCTTAGCCTTTCGTGCTACCAGGCAGGTGCGGGCCAGCGAAGTTGTGGTAGACCCAGACGGCCGCAATGCCTAGGACGAACCCGACAGCAAAGGGATGAGACTTCATGGTTACTTCCTTCCGTGCGCCAGGACCGCGCCGAGTATGAGGGCGCCGAGGAACCCGGTCGCCACTCCCTGCCAGGTGATTTTCTTAGTGAAGCTACCCATCGTTAGACGCTCCAGGTTTGAGCGAGGGTGCCACCGACACCAGAAGTCGTGCCCTCTTGGACCCGACGCTTTGCGTTCATCTTGAACGTGCCGTAGATGACATCGACCAGCAGCGAAACGACAATGACCGTATCGACCGTGCGCCGATGGGCCTGCGGTGCGGTCTGCCTGATGAGCACCAGGCCACCCAGGGCGATCCAGCCGGCGTAGACGCGAAGCTGGGCCGGGTGAGTACCCACGACCCCGCTACCGTCTTGCACGACCGTGGCACCCGTAGGGCCATAGGTCGCCATAGCAGGGGCCGTGTTAGCCGCCGAGGTGGCGGGCGCTTGCACTACCGTGTTGAACCCGCGGAAGTCAACTGCCATGTGGATTTCTCCTTTAGCCCTGCGTGGCAACGAGCGTGCCAGCGGGGACGATGAGGCCGGCCACCAGAGTGATGGTGTAGGGCGTGTTGGCGTTAGCATCGACGTTGCGCCAACCGGTGCCGCCCAACTGGATCGAGGTACCCGGCGTGGTGCTTATGTCGGTGAGCCCACTCTGTGCGAGGCCAGTATCGACCTGGAACTCGCTGTCGCGGAAGCTGATCGGGAGCACCCCAACCGGGCGAGCGCCGGCCACATCTACTCCACTGGAGCCGTTGTACATCGGGTCCGAGTTCGACGGGAACTGGAACTTGATATACGCATCCTGGATCAGTTCATCAAGGTCGATGTTCAGGTAAGTCGTATTGTCTACGGCCAACTGGACCCGAGAGGGCCAGGCAGTATCGGTGCGGGCACCGGTAGAGTCCCGGCACACGAAGGTAAGGCTCTCGATCTGGCCACCACCCGGCTTCGGGAAGGACACGAGCTGCGAGCTACCGTTGCTCACGCCAGGAGTACCGACGTTCAAGCCCCACTGCCGAGACGAGCCGAGCCCGTTGGGGAGCATCGAGGGGTCGGAGGGGTTCCACCAGAAGTCGGCGTCCACCTGAGCGTTGAGCGCCGGGACCGTGCCAGGAGCCGTGGTGTACACAGCGGCATCGCTGGCAAAGGTCATGTTTAGCGCCGGCTGGACCGAAGTGTTGTCGGCGCTGATAACTCCCAGTGCCTCGGGGCCAAACTCTAGGGGCAGCTCGCCCAAAAACTGGAAGTCGCCGGTCCCCGCGGTGCCGACAGAGGGGGCCTGGTAGAACGGTGCCTCTTCGGGGTCCGCGTACTTCCACAGGCCATGCGAGCCCGAGATGAGGGGCAGGAGCTTGAACGTCTCCCAACCGGGCAGGTTGATGATGTTGACGTTCGAGGCAGCGTCACGAAGGAGCACCTGGCTGACCGCGTTGAACGGGGCATCCGGGCCTACAGCGACGGTCGTGGTGCCATTGACGCCACCGGTAGCGGTGAACTTAACTCGCAGTCGCCGGTAATAACCACTCGCGCCCACCAGGGCCGTGGTGACCGTCTTGCCCCACCCTGCGCCGGCACCCGCGTAGCTAGTGGCATACTGCGGGACGTTGCCAGGGAAGGAATAGGCAATGAATGAATTGAGGCCAGGGCTCTTGCCCGTGGTCTGGGGCTGTGGGTTGAGCGGCTGAGCAGGAGCCGCGGGGGCAGTAGCCATTAGTCTCCTAGCAGTGCGAATTGGGCGGACGCTATGTATTGCTGGCCCGACGTGCCGCCCGACACGTACACCACCAGGTTTTCTCCTGAAATCAGGGAGACTTGTTTAGCTAGGTAAAACGCAACACTTGGCAGCGAGGCCGCCTCGTCCACTACCTGCGTAAGGGAAGGGGTTGTGGTGGCTTGGCCCGACGTGAGATAGACAACCGCTGAGCCAGCAGCCGTGGTGCTCCACTGGACACCGCCGACCACGAGCCGGCAGAGGTCCCACACGTCGCCCTGGCTCACGGGGTCAAAGACCATGAGCGCGTTTCCGCTGGAGTCCGCCTCCGCGGTGGCGCTCAGGAGAAGGCGTTTATAGGAGCGCTCCCGCCAGCGCCGAGCTGCGTCCGCGTGCGCGTTGACGTTCGCCGTGAGGTTGGCGAGGCCATCGACCACCGCGGACAAAGAGTCGTCCATCACCTGGTCTGACGCAGGGGACGGACGTTATCTACAAAACGGTGCTAAATGTCGCCTTTGCGCAGGCAGGAGGCAGTAGAGCGCAGCACGCTCACGTCGTAGCCCTGGCCCGCGGCGACGGGGTGAGAGTTAGGCCAGGAGTACTGCTTAGCGACGTAGCCGGGAGGGATGATGGGCACCCCGTCAGGCTGCGCCAACCAGCGGTCTACCTTGCCGACGCTCGGCGCGTAGTCGCGCTCGAGGGTGGCGTCAATCTCCTCCCAAGCGGCCGAGGCCGCATAGATGAACGGGTGACGCCCGATCACTACGTCGTGGTTGGCGCACCCGCACGCCTCAGCCACCGTGAGGGCGCCGGGCTCGCAGTCATAGCCTTGGACCACGACGCCCTTGCCAGGGGGGAGGACGGCAATCTGGATGACCCACGCCTTTGGCCGTGACGCCATCGCGAGCGCCACGTTGTCAGGGTACCTGTGCCCGTTCCACGTGCCCCCCCAGGACCCCCAGTACGCCAGGATGTGGCGCGCGTCCTCGGGCCAGAGGCCTCCTGCCGAGTCCACTACAGTCACGGCCATAGCCAGTTCCTTCGTTCGGGCTTCTTTCGGGGCTCCAATTTCGGAGGCAGCACAATGCGGATCGGCTCGAAGGGGTCGAGACCGAGCACGGCGAAAGCAAACCGGGGCAACGCACTTATGAGCCCCATCACCTCTGCCTTCGGACGGCCGCATATCTCGGCCACGCGCTCCATGACCCGTTCGTCGCGCGTGCGGGAGACGCATACCCACGTGCTCTGCGAGAAAGCAGAGAGGCCGGCGGGGCTGGTACGCCCGATGCTCGGCCTTTGGACCCCGTACACCAGGCTTATTTTGCGGTCACGCGCGGTGATAAAGAGCCTGTCGAGGTTGTCACCCGCGTTGACGAACTTGCGGTGCGCAAGGATAATGCCCTCGTCGGCCAGCACTGTCCAGTTCCCCACCAAGAACACGTCTTTTAGGACGCGGCGCATCAAGAGATTGTTGGCGGCGAACTGCTTCTCGGTGCGTGCGGGGTTGCCGAGGATCACCCGGCATGGTTCCCCATCGCGCACCCGCTCGCGCATTTCCCTGGGCAGCGGCCACTTGTCCGTACGCGGCCAGCCGTAGTTCGTAAGGCTGCCGTCGTACCCCTTGGCGTCGAGAGCGAGGACGTATTTCCGTGGTGCTAGCAGGAGATGTTCAAATGTCGTTTTGCCTGAGCCGTTCATGCCCATGACGGCGACGTGTTGGCCCACCTCCCAGGCCTTGGACCACCACGCCAAAAAGGCCTCTGGCATCATAACCTCAACTTCGCTTAGCGTCTCCATTGGCGTTTCGCTCTATCCCACAGGTCAGCCATGAAGATGACCCACAGCCAGACGCGGACCAGCCACATACGGAGGTTGGGCCACTCTTTCAACGGTCCACTTCGGTTATATCGAGGCATCCTGGCCCGAGCAGGGAGTAGACCTCGAACTGCACCCGGCGTAGGTCGTGGGCGAACTGCTGGCCCTCGTCGGAGCGCTGGCGCTGTCGTCCCCACCAGTTGCGCAGGAGGGGAGGCACGGGGTCCGGAGAGGACCCGGCCCGCTCGGCCCATGCCGCAACGAGGACCACGAGGATAGTCACGGCCCCCGCGATCAGTTCCTGCAGCAGGACTTGGGTCAGGTCCTCGTCATGGTCATGCGGCATCTTGTTTCTCCTCCTCTGGCACCGTCGCACCCTCGAACCACCCCGAGAGGATCCGGTCTACGAGGTCTACTTTCACGTCCTGGCCGTCTTGGTCCTTCTCGATGGTTTCCCAAACCAGGCCGGCGGCCTCGGCCTTGGCCCTGAGCTTGTCGTCCTGGGCCTTCTCCGTGGCTTTGGCGTCGAGAGCAGCTTCGAGGTTGGCCCGCACGGCGGACCGGAGCATCGGCGCGATGACCGGGAACGATGCGGGCTGACGCTCCACCATCATGAGCATTACCGGCAGAGAAACCAGGTCGATGGCGGGACGGTATTTGCTCTCGGCACCGGAAACCTTCTGCAACACCCACTTGTCTACGACAGTCCCGGACAAGGCGTCGTCCAGCGCGCGTCCCGCTCCCGGCGCTTGCCAGACCATGGCACGCTGCGCCGGCACCGATGGCACGAACCGGGCAAGCTGTGTCCACAAAGGGCCGAGCAGGTGCGAGCAGTCGTGACGTTTCCCCCGCGGCGCCGGGGCCAGCTTGGGCTTGCGCTCAGCTGGCGTGCGCGGGGTGTCTTTTGGCTGCTCGGGCGCATCGGCGGGCTCGACTGCGCACTTAGGCTTGTGCTTCCACAAACCACTCCTGTTCGCGAACTGTTTCCCACACCGCTCGCAGACGTACTCTCGCGGCGCGTGCTGCTCTAGATCGGGCGCTTCCTCGGTCACTTGCCCTCCTGCATCTCTGCGCTGGCTTGCGCGATGTCCTCCACGCCCTTCTCCCCGCACCCGCAGGGCCTAGAGCGGCTGTAGACGTAGAGCCCACCAGCGATGGCGAGCAAGGACACGCCCACGACGAGGTAGGCGCGGCTACTCCTTCCCTCTTCGTCTTCGGGCTTAGCAGTAGACATAGACGTCTCCCGAGGGGTACGGGTACCAGGGGCTCCCGTAGGGGTAATGGGGGGGGCCGTAGGGACCGTAGGGGCCAGGGTGCCAGGGAGCGGGAGACGGCCTAACGTAGGGTGCCGGCCACGCACGCCCACAGGTGGGGCACTTCGCCACCGAATCACTCATCTTCGTCGTCCTCTACCGCCGTCTCCCCGAAGAACCAGTGCCTAACGGTCCGCGGCGGCTTCTTTTTCGGCGTGCCCTTGGGTGCCCCGGCCGCTCCGACCGTGGCGCCGAGCTTCATTCCTTCCGTCAGGGCTGTGACAAGGGACGCCATGGCGCCTTCTGTTTCCGCGGGCTTCACCGGCGTACCGCCCCCTTTGGCGCTCGGCGGCGGCGTGGGGTCCACGAACAGATCGGAAAAGCCGGCCTGCCCCTTCAGCCAAGGTAGGAAGTCGGGGTCCTCCCACGGCTTGCCTGTTGGTTCGTCGGGTTTAGCAGTGACCATCAGCGTCTCCATTCCTCCGGCAGCTCTTCGGAGCAGCCCAACTCTCGATGGCGCCGAATGATGGCCCTCCGTAGTTCGGCACGTTTCTCCACAGGGGCACGGCCATATGACTCACGAGCGCGGCGCACAGCATCGCAGTCCGGCATCGGGTAGGACGTGCCATAGCCCGTGTCCCCTTCGCCTTCAAGGCGCCGGCGCTCTTCCTCAGAAAAAAACCGCTCAGCCATTCGCGCTCTTGGACGTGCCGCCAGGGACGGGGAGGGACAGGCCGAGTACCCCGGCCAGCAACGGCAGGCCGACGCTCGTGGTGATGGTCCCGAGGCCGAGCAGCACCACGAGGGCGACGATGGCGACGAGATGGGGGAGTGAGAGTGACGTGAGCCACGCGGTGAATTGGGTCATGAGTCGTCCTCCTGTAGACAGCGGGCCAGCTGAGCACGCGCTCGTCTGGCCCTGGCGTGTGCCGCCTGATGGGAGATGCCGAGGACGGCGGCTGCCTCGGCAGGAGTGAGCCCGTCGCCGTAGACCAGGCGGACCACGGCGGCGAGGCGAGGGGGCAGGGATTGGAGGCACCGTTCCCACCCGTCGGCTGCGACCACTTCGGCCTCAGGCAGGGATGGCGTTCGCGCAGCCGCGGCGACCGGCACCCGCTTGCGCCTCGAGGCGTCGATGGCCCGGCGCCGGAGCACACGGGAGAGCCAGTGCCAGGGCTCAGCGGGAGCGCCGGCCGGGAACGCGCGGGTGAGGTCGAGCCAGACGCTAGACGCCAAGTCCTCTGCATCCTCACGGGTCCCCGTGTACGCCCCAGCCTGACGGAGCACGGCGCCCCCGTATCTCTGGTATAGATGGGTCACTGTTTCCGCATCAGTTGGAGGATTGGCGACAGACCAGGCGCAGACAGGCGCTTGAGCAGGGGTTTCGCCTGTTCGAGGGTCGTTAGCAGCTCGTCGAGTTTCGCCTCGATGCGTTCCAGGCGCTCGCGGTCGGTATCCATACTGAGATTGACGCAGCAGGAGTTCGGGAGGCGACATCTGTATGAGAGATAGTGTAGCCCTCAGATATTTCAAACAACCATCACACGGGTCTTGACACATCCCGACCACGGGCGCATACTGGTTTCGGGTCGCACGGAGCGACCGAGCGAAAGGGGGTCGAGTGACACCACCAGGGGGCGACCGGTTTGGCTGAGGCCAGTTGGCCGGTCGCCCCCTGGTGGTGCCGGTCCCCCTTTCCCGCACCACCACG
The DNA here is from genome assembly GCA_021787035.1 of Actinomycetes bacterium. GTDB lineage: Bacteria > Actinomycetota > Acidimicrobiia > Acidimicrobiales > Palsa-688 > JAJZYO01. The sequence continues at coordinate 1,225 of JAJYMM010000235.1, read as the reverse complement.
GAGCCGGCCCCGCCTTACGGGCCGGGCCGGCTCTTTGTCGAAAGGGGCCGAAATGAGAGAAGCGATGCCCTGGCAGCCCGATTGTCCCTGGGCACCCGAGCGCTGTACTTGCTGGGATGATTACGGGGCCCACGTCCCTGCCCATCACCAGCCACGCGAGCACCCCGTGCCGTGCATGCACTGCGGAGAGCCCACGATGCGCTGGGCCGGCATCTGCGAGCAATGCCAGTGACGGCGGCTCCGGGTTCCGACCTCGATGTTCGGGGCGACGAGAAAATGGAGATGGCCCGGCTGAGCCCCGAGTGGGTCGTGCTCGCCAACCGGTGGGCCATGGCCAAGGCGCTCGGGGAGCCGACCAACTCGGCCTGCCCGGACGCCCTGCGCGGCAAGGCCGGCGCGATTTTTCAGATCCTCAGCATCGGCGCCGAGCTGGGGTTGCCCCCCATGACCGCTCTGATGCACCTCTATGTCGTCCATGGCAAAGTCGGCCAGGATGCGCAGACGATGCGTGCTTTGGTCCGCAGAGCGGGCCACCAGTTCGAGTGGCGAGAGAGAGGCGAGGAGCGCTGCGTGGTCGCCGGCAAACGCGCCGACGATGGCTCAGAGCTGGAGGTCACGTGGACGATGGAGGACGCCAAGCGCGCTGATCTCATCAAGGACGGGGGCGCGTGGGAGACGTACCCGCGAGCCATGCTCGCTGCGAGGGCCACCGCCGAGTTATGCCGAGCGCTTTTTGAAGATGTGCTCGGCGGAGTTAGTTACACGCCCGGAGAACTGGGCGCCGCAGAGGTTATCGATATCGACCCACAATGAAAGGAAAAACAATGCTAGCAGGAAAAGTTATCGTCCGGACCGTCACCCTCTACTACATCGGAGAAGTGGTCGCCAGTGAGAACAAGGGTTTTCTCGCCCTGACGAAGTGCTCATGGGTGGCCGATGCGGGCACCTGGCATGTCGCCCTGCGCGATGGCACCCTGTCGGAAGTGGAGCCCTACCCCGCCGACGACACCGTGTTGGTCAACCTCGGCGCCGTCGTGGACATCGCCCCGTGGCATCACGCGCTGCCGACGAAGGCCCAGTGACTGCCGCAGTCCTACGCGCTGGCGCCGAGCGGTCCCCGGCGCGGTCGCGGTCACGGTCGCGGTCGCGGACGCGGTCGCGGTCGTGGTCGTGGTCGGGGTCGCGGACGCGGACGCGGTCGTGGTCGTGGTCGTGGGCGGGGTGG
>JAJYMM010000048.1:1042-40756 GCA_021787035.1 Actinomycetes bacterium | reverse complement strand
CGGCCTGGCCACTTTGCAATGGCATAGCGCTCGACGACTTATCCGGCATTACGGCCACAAAACCTCCGTCGTCGCCACACTGCCCGCCAGAGCCCGATCAGATTAGACCAACTCGGCGCCGCGGGCTAAACGCGGGATGAACCACCTTCGGGCACCTTGCCAGGCGCTTCCAATATGGCCCCTGACCAGCCACTCCACTGAGTCGGGAAGGGGGGATTTGAACCCCCGGCCTCAGCGTCCCGAACGCTGCGCGCTAACCAAGCTGCGCTACTTCCCGTTTCGCTTCCATCGTACTACCGCCCGACCGACGGCGGGTCCGCCCGTTTACACAGGCATGAGGCCGTCGGGCAACTCGAGGGTCTGGTCACGGTATTGGCCGCCGGCAAGCAATGCCCGCACGGCCGCGGCTGTGCGGAGAGGGTCGAGGGGCTTTACGAGCCACCCGGCGACACCGATGCGCCGGGCCAAGAAGACGTCGTCCCTACGGTCCAGCAGGAGCAGAACGGGCACCGGGTCCAAACGGCCGGAACTGGCTTCGAGCGCTATGTCCATCGCTATCGCGTAACCGCCCATGGCCCCTACCTGGAGGTCGCTAATCACCAGGTCAGCCGCTGCCTCCTGCAATGCCGGCACGACCGAGGCGCCCTTGCGTGCCCAGCGGAGGTTGATGCCCGGTCCTTCGACGGCCGCTCTGACCTCGTCGAAGATGTGGGGCGAGTCGGTGACGATCAGTACTTCAGCCACCGCCAGAGGCTACCTCGCCGGCCAAGTCGGTAGCATCTTGGCGATGACCCGCCTGTGCCAGGGCGGGTAAGGGCCGTGCGCGTTCGGGGCGGCCCGCTCGATCCGGGAGGTGGCGTGCTCAAGATAGAGACCGAACAGACAGATGACGGCTTCACGATCTGCCGTCCCGTCGGCGAGCTCGACGCCTTCACTGTGAGCCAGTTCCGTCAGTCACTTGCGGAGCTCGCTTCCCAGTCGCGCCTCGTAATAGACATGAGCGGGGTGCCCTTCGTCGACTCGGCCGGCCTAGGGGCGTTGATCGGCGGCATTCGGCGTGCTCGCGAGCTCGGGGGTGACGTCGTAGTGGTGGTCAACCGGCCTGGGTTGGTGCGGACGCTCCGCACAACCGGCTTTGACCGAATAGTGGCAATGACCGAGACGGTCGACGCAGCCAAGCAGGCCTTCGAGAAGCCCGAGGGCGAAGGAACGACGACGGAGTCCTGAGGATCGGCGAGAGCCAGGGCCGCGCCAGAGGGAGCACATGACCCGGCCGGCTGGAAGTCCACCCGTCACCTTGCCTGGCAATGGGCCGCCGACGAATCAGAGAGGCGAATCATAGATAAGCGCCTTGCTCGGGCTCCGCCACTCTAAGCGGCTACAAGGCACCGCAAGGTGGTCGACCTTGGGGCGTCCTGAGATCTCGTAGCAGAAAATGCCACTTCGGAGTACCGATCTACTACGAGATAACCGGGTTCGGCCTCACAGGAGGCGCTGGCCGCCCGACTGGCCAATCTGCACCGCCGTTCGCCGCCAGCCCCCGCTGGCCTCGCCCCTGCCGGCCCTCAGCCCGAGGCCGCTGGCCCTCAGCCCGAGGCCGCTGGCCCTCAGCCCGAGGCCGCTGGCCGCCAGCCCCCGCTGGCCTCGCCCCCGCCGGCCCTCAACCCGAGGCCGCTGGCCCTCAGCGCCAGCCCTCAGCCCGAGGCCCCCGGCCCTCAGCGCCGGCCCTCGGGACCCGGAGCCGCTAACCGCCCTCCGGCATTAGTGGTCGGGCACTCACTCCCGGGCCTCTTCGGTCTCAAGGTAGCAGGCAACCTCCTCTAAGGCTTCCAGCTCGGCTACCTCTCGGGCTAGGAACGGCACCCGGTACAACACGGCCTTGGGCAGGGCCGCGGACACGCGAACGAGCTGCTCTTCCTCCTTGGCGCTCACGAGCTCGAGCTGTTCCAGGTTGGCGACCAGGGGTGCGAGCGGGCCGTCGGCAAGGCGGTTCTGCGCGCCGGCGCTGAGAGGCGCGTAGCGGGGGTAGCAGCGGTTGACCACGACCCTGGTCGCCTCGAGGCCTTCCTTGGCAAGCTGAGCCGACAGGTAGAGGGCCTCCTCGACGGTGTCGCGCCGCGGGGAGCACACCAGGGCGAACTCGGTCTTCCTTGAGTGCAGCAGTTCGTCCGCACGCTTTGCACGGGCACGGAACCCGTCCTCCATGCCCTCGAACTCGGTGAAAAACTCCACCGTGTCGGCCACGACCTCACCCCCCGCCACCTTCGCCACCGTCCGCAGGAGGACCTGCGTGCCGACCTCTAGCGCTCGGAGCCCGACCTTCGTCGGCGCCATGAGCAGGCGGAACACCCTGTTGTCGAGCAGGCGCATTAGGTGGCGCGGCGCCTCCATGAAATCCAGCGCGTGGCGGGCGGGAGGCGTGTCCACGATGATCAGGTCCCACCTGCCGCTCTCTTCGAGCTCGTAGAGCTTTTCGACGGCCATGTACTCCTGGGTCCCCGAGAGGGCAGCTGAGATGTTGCGGTAAACGGGGTTGGACAAGATCGCCTCCGCCTGGGCGCCGCTCGTGGCGTAACGGTCCACCAGGTGGTCGAAGGTCCCCTGTGCATCGAGCATCACCGCCCAGAGCTCCCCCGGCCAGCCCGAGGAGCCTGCTGGAGGGTTGACGAGGTGCGGCTCGTTGCCGAGGTGGCCCGTGCCGAGGGCGTCTGCGAGCCGGCGCGCCGGGTCTATCGTGACGACGCACGCCCTTCGGCCCCTCTTCGCCCCTTGCAGCGCAAGTGCGGCCGAAGTGGTCGTCTTGCCGACGCCACCTGGGCCCACGCAGACGACGACGTCCGGGCCACCGGGGGACGAGGAACCCGTTCCCTCCGTGTCGGCGGGTTGGGGAGGCATAGTCATGGCAGTTCCACGGGTTGCCAGCCGGCGACGGAACGTCCGAGTGCATCTGTCAACGTGCTCAGTTGATCCGGCCCCAGGTCGGCACTGAAGCAGAACGGAAGCTCGAGCTGGGGTAAGGGTAGTTCTTCGGCCAAGCGGACGACTTGCGCTGCCTGGGCACCCTGGCGTTCGAGGCGGAGCTTCCCAGCCACGATCAGGCTCTCGAGCTCGCTTGGCGCGAGGGTCACGCCGGCGCCAGCGGCAAGCTCGCTGAGCGCGGCGGATTCGAGGTGCTCGGGCAGAGGCAGGACGGGGAGCCTGGCGTTCACGACCACGGCACAGAGCTTGATGCCGGCGCGGTCCTCGAGCAGCTGGGCCGTCTCCACCGTTTCGCTCACGGGTGTTTCTTCCGGGGTGGTGACCAGGACGGCCTGGCAGCGGTCCGGGTCAGACAACATGTCCACGACCTCTTGCGCCTGGCTGCGCACCGGCCCCCCGCTCGCCGCTTCCAAGAGGCCATGAGGGCTCTGGAGAAAGCGGATGGCGTGACCTGCGGCGGGCGCATCCAGGAAGATGAGCTCGGGGGCACCCGGCGATCCCGCGGCGGCAGCCCTTTCCATCTGCTTCACCTTCCCAAGCACCAGCATGTCGGGCATCCCGGGCACCGCCGTAGCCACGACGTCGAGGGCACCAGTGCTCACCAGGCGGCGCGACAGCCGCCTCATGCCGTGTAGGTGGAGGTATTCGACCAGGGCCGTGTCGGGCCGGAGGGCACGGGCGCGCACCTCGCCACCGCTCGGCCCGGTTACAAGGGCCATTTCGTCATATCCGAGCACCTCGTCGCGCCCGAACAAGTGGGAAAGGTTGGCCGTCTCGGGCTCCAGACGGTCACTGGCGGTCGCCACCTGGACGACCAAGGCCCTTAGGCCCTCCCTCGCCGCGAGGTTGGCCATTACGCCGCACACGGTCGTCTTGCCTGTCCCACCCTTGCCGGTGACGATCAGGACCCGCGTCTGCGAGAAGAAGCTCAACGGCTCCAAAGGGCCTCCCGCGACATGAAGCTCACGCGAAGGAGCAGGCTAGCCGGCCCCAGGTCCTTCAGGCCCAAGCAAGCCGCCGAGCGTGGCCAAGATCGGCAGATTGCCTATTGCCATACGGCCTGAGCAGGGGTACCTTCGAACCAGAGGTACTGAGAGTGACTGCGACACTGTATGCACCGGAGGACTGGCAGGTAAAGGCGGCGTGCCGCGGGCAACCGGCAGCCATCTTCTTTGCCCCCACCCACTTCGAGCGTAAAGAGACACGAGTCGCCCGGGAGAGGCAAGCCAAGGCCGTGTGCGCGACTTGCCCGGTTCGCAGGGAGTGCTTGGAGTACGCCCTGCGCATCCGCGAGCCGCATGGCATCTGGGGCGGGCTCAACGAGTCCGAGCGGCGCGAAATAGCCAGCTGAGGCGCGGTGGCCTAGGGCGTCGCGCTGCGGGCTTCTTCTCGCGTGGACGGGGGATGTTGCCCCGCGCCAGCGATGCTCGCCTGCTGGATGGAGGCGTCGCTACCAGCGCTATCCGTCTGGGTAGCCCCCTTTGGCGGGGCGGAGTTGCCACCGTGGCGGGCTGCCTCCGAGGCGGCCCGGAGAGCGTCCATAACACGCTCGTTTGGCATCCGCGCCTGCCCGAGCTTCGGGGCAACCGGCTGGCGCGACCGCTTCTGGCGACCATGGCCTGCGCTCACGAGCACGCCTAGGCGGCTGCCGGCGAGGCTCTCGAGAGACGGCCGGACAAGCCATGCGCAAAGGGGCCACAGCGCCAACTCGATTGTGGCACCGAGACCGAGGCCCGCCGCGACGTCAGCGGGGTAGTCAGCACCGACGTACACCCGCGCGAAGGCAAGCAGCAGCGCCGCCAGTAAAGCGAGCGAACCCAGCCATCGACGCCTCGCAATCAACAGGCCAGCAACCACGGCCCCCGCCATGGCGGTCCGGGCGTCGGGCAAGGGTGAGCCGCTCGCCGGCACGAGGAGCAGGACGTGGCGCAGGGCATGGTAAGGACGAGGTTGGTCGAGCACCGGCGCGACCGCTTGCTGCACCCCTAGTGCCACGAACGCGCCGAGCCCTGCCCAGGCCACGCCCACCATCCGATCGGGGTCGTAGCGCGTGACCAGCCACGCAAGGATGATCAGCACCGCCAAGACGAGGAGGCCCGCCCCTACAGGAGAAAGCGCCTTCTCGGCGTACGCTGCCATAAAACCGTGCGCCCAGTGCGACTTGCGGGCGAGGCGGTTGACATCCAAGTACCAACTGGTGCCCACGGCTACCACCTCCCGTCAACCAAGGGAAAATCTAATGTGTTCGAGACGGATGTTCAATGGCCAATCTGGTCGTTATTTAGCTGCCCGTTTCAACTGCGGCGGCCGCTTCACGCATAAGGGCCCAGAGGGCCTCGACGTCGGCCCACTCGGTCGTCTCCGAACCGATCGATACCCTTACCATCCAGCGGCCGTCGAGCCGGGCAGGCGTGAGGTGCGCCCCGCCTCCCCAGTTGACGGCCTCGCACCAAGCCAGCGTGTGCGCGTCGAGCTCCTCGCCGCCCAGGCCCGCAGGCTCGTGGACAACGCAAAGCGTCTGGATCGTGAGCGGTGCGACCAGCCGCCAGCCCGGCGCTGCTTCTACGACGGCCGCCAAACGCTCGGCATTGACGAGGTCGCGTTGCAGCCTTCCCCGGATCGCCTCGGCCCCCTCGAGGCGCAATAGCGCCCACAACCTGAGCGCCCTGAAGCGCCTCCCGAGCGGCAGGCCCCAGTCTCGGTATTGGACCACGGCCCCGTCGCGAGACGAGCGCAAGTAGCTCGGGTCGGTGGCCATCACCGAGACGAGCGCCTCAGGTTCTTTCACGTAAAAGAGCGACGTCTCGAGCACGGAGCCCAGCCACTTGTGAGGGTTCCAGGAAATGGAGCTCGCATCTTCGATCCCCGAGAACAGCTCCCTCTTACCCTCTAGCAGCAGGGCGGAGCCCGCCATAGCCGCATCCACGTGCACCCATGCCCCGTGGCGGCGAGCAATGGCACAAATTCCTGCGAGCGGGTCGAAGGCTGTCGTGGCCGTCGTCCCAGCAGTGGCGACCACGGCTGCAGGGCGCAGGCCGGCAGAGACGTCCTCGTCCATCATCGCCTGAAGGGCACCCACGTCCATCCCGCGAGATGGCAGTTCGACGGGGACGAAGCGGAGGTTCGCGGCCCCGAAACCGGCGAGGAGGACCGCCTTTTCGACCGAGGAGTGCGCCTCTTGAGATGTGTAGACGCTGAGCGGCACCGGCGATGCCTGCAGCCCGCCCTCCCGCTGAGAACCGGGCGTTCCGCCCAGGGCCCGTTCGCGCGCCGCGAGCAGTGCGACCAGGCAGGCCGTGGACGCCCCATCGGCGATCGTGCCATGCCAGGCCTCCGAAAGCCCGCACAGTTTGCGCGCCCAATCACAGACCACCTGCTCGAGTTCAGTGAGGGCGGGTGCCGACTGCCAGCTGATGCCGAGCGCCCCGATGCCGGCCGCCACGATGTCGCCCAAGACCGAAGCGAGGGACGCGTTTGATGGGAACCAGGCGAAATTGCGGGGGTGCTGCGCGTGCGTAAGGCCCGGGACTATGACCCGGTCGAGGTCCTCGATCAGGGCCGACAAGGCTTCGGGCCGCTCAGGCGCCTCCTTCGGCAACAGACCGGACACATCACCCGGGCCGACCTTCGAACGGACGGGCAGGGACGCGACCGCCTCTCGGTAGTCGGCCACCCAGTCGACCAGGCGGTGCGCCGCCTCGCGAAATTCCTCGGGGCCCATGGACCGCCAGGCTGGCCCCGGCGATCGGGCGGCCGCAAGTCGACCGCCAGGCGGTCCCTAGGGCTGGAGCACCACTGTGACGAAATATGTCGGCGTGGCGCCCGGGTTCGAGTAGCTATAACCACCGTCTGTGGGAGCACGCACGTGAGCACCTGCGGAGAGCGTGAAGCGCTCTCCCCCGACCTCGAGCACCAACCGGCCGGTTGCAACTAGGACCACCTCCTCGGTTCCAGGTGGGTCGGCTTCCGCCTGGTAGCTCGCGCCGCCAGCCAGGTCCCAGTGCCAGATCTCGACCTGGCCTGCGCCGGGGTACGACGCGAGCAACCTCGCACTGCTGCCGCTCGCGTCCTCCCATATGGGTGCGATGTCGGCCGGCCCGGCAGGCACGAGAGGCGCCGGAGATCGTGGCAGCGCGAGCGAACCAAAACCGGTCCCGAGCGCTTGGGCCAGCTTGTCGAGCGTGCCTAGGCTGGCGTTGGCCTGACCGGCCTCGAGCAGGGTGATCATCCGGCGGCTCACACCAGAGCGGACCGAAAGCTCGTCGAGGGTGAGGTGGCGATCCTGGCGCAACGCCCGCACCCGCAGGCCGACCGCCTTGAAAAGCTCCGACGATGCCGGTGCCTGTGGGGCCGCTTCTTTCGCCGCTTCTTTCACCGCTTCCTTCACCGTGCCCATTTTCGCGAGAAGCTGGCGGTGAGACGCGCCGGATACCCAAAGGCGGCCAAACAGGGCGACCATTGTCACCCCGGGTGACCGCTCCCAGCGACCCATAGTGCAATATAATGCACTCGCAATGATCACGGCCAGCGCCACTTCCACCCAAGCACGCCCGCGCCGGCAGGCTCTAGCCGTCGGGTTGCTGGTGGGGGCGACCGCGGCCTGGGGCGCGACGTTCGTGATAGTGAAACAGGCCACGAACCATCTCGGCGTTGAAAGCTTCCTCGCCTGGAGGTTCCTGATCGCCGGCGGGCTACTGGCGGCGGCGCGGCCGCGCGCGTTGACGACACTCGGGCGACGGGGCTGGGCCCAAGGCGTGGCCCTGGGCCTGGCCCTCGCTGCAGGGTACGCGCTGCAGACTTTTGGCCTCCGGCAGATCCCGGCCGCGGTCTCTGGCTTCCTTACGGGTCTTCAGGTGGTTCTCGTACCGCTCGTGCTCTGGGCCATGCTCCGGCGCCGCCCCGCGAAACCAGTCTGGGCAGCGACGGCGCTGGCAATGGCGGGCTTGGCAGCGATCTCGCTCGGAGATCTCGGGGCTAGGGGGGCCGCCTCTGGCAGCACTGCGGCCGGCGAGCTCCTTACGCTCGGCTCGGCTCTTCTCTTCGCGCTCCAGATCGTGGGCCTCGGGCGATGGTCGACGGCGGATCGCGCTTTTGGCCTGGCCAGCGTCCAGCTGCTCACAGTCGCCGCGTGCTCCGTCGTCGCCACGCTCCCAGAGGGCCCAACCGTCCCTTCCGGGGCGGGCACTTGGGCCGCGATAGGCGCGACCGCGATCGCTGCGACAGCGATCGCGTTCGTGGTGCAAAGCTGGGCCCAGTCCCAGATCTCCGCGACCCGCACCGCAGTGATCTTGGCCCTCGAGCCGGTGTTCGCCACGGCCTGCGCCTGGGCCAGCGGCGAACGGCTTGGGTGGGGGGCGCTCGCCGGCGGTGCCCTCGTGGTGGCCGGGATGCTCGTCGTCGAAGGCCCTCGCTTGGCTGCCAGCCGTCCGGCTCGCTACTTTGGCCGACGTGGCACAATCTCACTCGCCAGAGGGCCCGCCGCCGAACCAGGGGAACGAGACGACCTCACGCTCGCAAACCTGGCGCTCTGGGACGAACGCGAACGCCTCGGCGCTCGCCATAGCCCATAGGGGTGACCCGGTAGGCCACCGGGAAAACACGCTCGAGGCGTTCGAAGCCGCTCGCGCCTTGGGGGCCGAAATGGTGGAGCTCGACTGCCGTTTGACCCGCGACGGGCAAGTCATGGTGCTCCACGACGCGACGTTGGCGCGCCTTTGGGGTGACCCGAGGCCGCTCGGCGAGATCGACGGCGACGAGGCTCGCTCGTTGCGCCAGGAGGGCTACCGGATCCCGAGCCTGGAAGAGGTGCTCGACACGGTGACGCTGCAGGTCATGGTCGACTTGCCCGATCCAAGGGCTGCCGGTCCTTCGTGGTCGGTCGTGCGTGACGCGGGCGCCGCGGAGCGCTGCATCTTCGCCGGCAACACGTCGGGGCTCCAGCACTTGCGGGAGCTTTCAGCCGATCTGCGGATCGCCCTCACTTGGGACAAAATAGAGCTCCCCTCGCGTGCGCTTATCCAAGGGCTGCGGCCCGAGTGGTGGAACCCCTACTACCGCTTGGCGAGCCCCGCTGCCGTCGAGTGGGCACACACCTCGGGCATGGGGGTCTCGGTCTGGACGGTCGACAGCCGGCGCGACATCGCCCGCGTGCTCGATGCCGGGGCCGATGCCGTGATCTCCAACCAAGTCGCGCGCGTTGTAGAAGAGCTGGCCGGCCGGCGGGCCCAGCCGGCTATCCCTTGACCGAACCCGCCGTCCCGCCTCTCACGAAGTACCTCTGCAACACGACAAACATGATGACCATCGGCAGGATCGTGAGCACCGACGCACCCAACTTGAGCGGGTACTGGTTGCCGGCTGAAAGCCCTCCACCGACGATGTTGGCCAAGCCGGTCACGAGCGTGAAGTACTTCGGAGAGACGGTTGCTACCAAGTAAAACATGAACTGGTTCCATGACGCCTGGAACGAAATAATGGTAAGCGCGACCAGGCCTGGACGGACAACGGGCAGGATGAGGCGCCAATAGATCTGCCAGATGTTGGCACCATCGACGCGCCCCGCCTCTTCGAGGGCGTCCGGCACCTGGAGGAAAAACTGGCGCATCAGGAATATGCCCGTGACGTCCACCAGCATAGGCAGGATCATCGCCTCGTAGGAGTTGAAGATGCCAAACTGCTTCAGTATGAGGAAGGTGGGGATCATTAGCACGACGCTCGGGACTGCCAAGGTCCCGATTATGAACCCGAATATGAGCTTCCTGCCCCGGAAGCGCAGCCTAGCGAGAGAGTACCCTGCAAGGCTGTCCAGGAACACCCGGCCGACCGTTATGCAGACCGATAGGAAAACGCTGTTGAACAACCAGAGCGGGAAGTTGGTCGTAGCCGCTGCCGGTCCGTAGCCGAAGATCTGCCTCCAAGCCGCCAGTGATGCCGGGTGTGGGACCAAGTTGATGGCGTCGTTGGTGGCCTGCGCGTCGCTCTTGAAGGAGTTGGCCACGGAAAATACGAATGGGAATATGAAGATCGCCGCCATCAGGATCAACCCCGCGTAGCCAAGGGCACGGCGGTAGGGTGGCGAGTAGCTGCGGGCGCTCACTTGGTGAGGTCCTCCTTCACGAACTTCCGCTGTAGAAGGGTCAGCACTACGATGAGGGCGAACAGCAAGAAGGCGACCGCGGCGCCCATCCCGAAGGCGCTGTCTTGGAAGCTGACCTGGTAGGCAAAATAGGCGGGCGTTATGCTCGTCGGGTTGGCCGGCCCGAGCAGGTAACTCTGGTCGAAGACCTGCCAGGTGGATATAAACCCGAGCGTGACCACGAGCACGAGGGTCGGGCGCAAGAGCGGCACCGTGACTCGCCGGAACTTTTGCCAGGAGGTCGCACCGTCAATTTCGGTCGCCTCGTCTAAGTCCTCGTTGATCTGCTGCAGTGCCGCCAGGAAAAACAGCATAAACGTGCCGGCCGTCGTCCAGCTGACCATGATGATCATCACGCACATGCCGAGCGACGGTCCCGCGAGCCACTGCCAAGCGGGCAGGCCCATCACGAGGTGGTTCCCCCATCCCGGGTTGTTGATGCCTAGCGCCGAAAGGATGAGCGTGAAGAGCCCGCGCTGGTCATAGACCCAATTCGGCGTCTGTTGCCACCCAAAAACATGCAAGATGCTGTTCACGACGCCAGCGCCTTGGAACAGGTACATGAAGATCACGGTGACGGCGATCGAGCTCGTGACCGAGGGCAGGTAGAAGGCCCCCCTGAAAAACGCCCTCGCTTTTAGGAACTTGTTGTTGACGAGCACGGCCAGCCCGAGCGCCCCGACTGTCTGCAAGGGCACGGTGAAAAGTACGTAGTAAAAAACGTTTCGGATCGACTCAGCAAAATTGGACTGGTAGATGCCCGGCTGGGTGAGAAGCGTCCGGTAGTTGGCAAGGCCAACCAGCTTGACGCTGCTCGAAAGTGGCGGCGTGAGGCCCGACCAGTTGGTAAAGCTTACGTAAAGGGCAAGGAAGATCGGCAGGACGACAAAGAGCACGAGGATGACGAGGGCCGGGGAGATGAAGAGCCAGCCGAAAAGGCCCTCGCCTTTTCGCAGCGTCCCCGTCGCCCTCGGCCCGCCCCTACGGGCCATGTGAGCCAGGCGGCCGGTACCGGGCCCTTCGGCCCCTCCCGCGAGCGCCGCGTGCGGTGGGAGGGTCGCGGGTGCTGCTACATGTTGGCCCGCCGCCAGCGAAGCACCGCCTGGGCCGTCACTGGGAACCAATGCCACTTCGAATACTCCTCGGGGTTAGAGGCCAAAGCGGCGGTGCCTGCCAAAGCTCAGGAACATGAGCCTTGGCGCGGGCACCGCCGGCAGTCGGTGTACTGGCACTTAGCAGGCCTGGTTACGGGTGCAGCAGGGCATTCGCGTAGGTCTGCAGCTGGGAGAGCATCTGTGCCGGGTTGGAAGTCCCGTTGGACAGGCCAACGATGGCGTTGTCGAAGTTGGCCTGCACCGTCGGGAACCCGATGGTCGCCACCTGCGGCATGGCGTAGGCGTCGCCTTGGACGAAGGCCGAGACGTTCGGGTACTGGTTGCCGCTGGCAACGACCTGCTTCACGTGCTCGGCGGCCCACTCCTGGGCCACAGCCGGGCGGGAGGGCATCACGCCGAACGCGTTGGCGAAGCGCAGCTGCTGGGCGGGGGAGGCCAGGTACTTAGCGAAGCTGACCGCCGCAGCCGTGTGCTTGCTCCCAGCCGCGATGCCCCAGGCATTGGTGAAGACGAGCGTGCCGTGGTGACCGCCGGGCCCGACCGGCATCGGCACGACTTGGTACTGGATCTTCGGGTAGTCGGTCTGCATCGCACCGATGATCCAGTTGCCCTCGATGGTCATCGCGGCCTTGCCGGTGCCGAAGGCCTCACCACCCCAGCCCGCTCCTACCTGGGACGAGAACTTGAGGTAGCCCTGCTTTGCGAGGCCCTGGACGTACTTCATGGCTGTCAGGTTTTGCGGAGAGTTGAAGGTGAACTTCGTGCCGGCCGCGTTCATGTACCCGCCACCGGCCTCCTTGAAGAAGGCTCCGATCCTGTCCAAGGTGGGGGATACGACAAGGCCTGTCACGCCGTTTTTGGTGAGGGCCTTGGCGTCGGCGGACAGCTTTGCCCATGTCGTCGGGAGGTCTGCATTGGTAAGGCCAGCGGCCTTCCAGTCGGCGACGTTGATCTCGATCGCCAGCGTCGACGAGTCCTTCGGCACGGCGTAAAACTGGCCGTTGTAGGTGTATTCTTTGACGAGCGAGGGGTAGAAGTCCTTCGCCGGGTAGACGGCGTTGCCAGCGAGCAGGAGCTGGCCCTGCTTGACCATGTTCTCGAACATCGGCGTCTCGGCGTAGAAGATGTCGGGCGGGCTCCCGCCCGCGAACGCCTCAGTCAGCTGCAGCTGCAGGTTGGAGGCATTGATCACGTTGACCTTGTTACCGGTCTGCTTGCCCCAGGCGACCGCTGCCGCCTTGTCGGCGTTGGTCTCGGCCGGTCCTGACGACGCGATCATGAAGTTGAGCGTGACGCCATGGGTCTTGCCCACAAGTGGGGTGCCGGCCGCCATGGCCGTGCCAGGCGACATCGTCGCTGCCATGACGGCTGTGGCCGCCACGCCCGTTATGACCTTGGTTCGTTTCATCTAATTTGTTCCTTTCTGTTGCTCTCGGGGGTTAGAGAGGTTGGTGAGGGTTGCCCTGCCCGCTCCGCGAGCCGGCGCTGGGCCGCTCGACTCGCGCGCGACGACGCGCGGCGCCAGCAGCGTGCGGGAGGGACGGTGCCGGGTCCCTGAGATCTCGGCCAAAAGGACCTCGACGAGCTCCTGGGCAACCGCTTCTATGGGTTGGCGGACGCTCGTTAGGCGGGGACGGAGCACCGAAGCGACGGGGCTGTCATCGAAACCGACCACCGAGACGTCATTGCCTACCTCGAGCCCCCGGTCTTCGAGGCAGCGCACCGCGCCGAGGGCCAATGCATCGCTCACGCACACGATGGCGGTCGGAGGCTCTGGCAGGCTCATCAGCTTTTCGGCCAGGGTCTTACCGGAGTGGATGCCGTCCTCGGCCCGCGCGACGAGGCCTTCGGTTGCCAAGCCCAGCTCTTCGACCGCCCTCAGCCACCCCTGGTAGCGGTCGTCGCCGGTCCCGCTGCCCTCCGGCAGCGCCAAGCAGCCAATGCGGGAATGCCCGAGCGAGACGAGATGGTGGACGGCCTCGGTGGTACCTGCGGCGCCGTCGACGTCCACCCATGAGTGACCTGGGTTGTCCTCACCCCAAGGCCGGCCGAATGCGACGAAGTGAGCCCCTGCGGCCGTCAGCCACTCCGGCCGGACGTCGCCATGGTGGGTGTTGGAGAGCACGAAACCGTCGACGGCGCTCCGCCGGAGCATGTCGTCGCAGACCTCGATCTCCTCGTCGTCGCTAGTCACCGAATACGTGAGGACGTCATATCCCTTTGAGCGGGCGGCGTCGCACAAGGCGTGTAGCAACCGGTCGAGGACGCCGCCGGTGCCACCGGCATTGCTCGGTAAGAGGCGGCAACCTATGACTTGGGTGGAGCGCGTTCGCAGCGAGCGCGCGGCCCTGCTTGGGCGGTACCCGAGCTCGTCGATCACGCCCAAGACTTTCCGCAAGGTCTCGGGGCGGAGCCGGTGCGGGGCGTTGGCGGCATTCGACACGGTCTGGCGAGACACGCCGGCACGCTTCGCGACCATCTCGATGGTCGGCCGCTGGCTCTTGGTCGCTGCCGATGGGCCCGACAGCTGGCTCTTGGTCGCTGCCGATGGGCCCGACAGCTGGCTCTTGGTCGCTGCCGATGGGCCCGGCAGCATGCTCGGCGCCGCAGTCCCCCTCGTGGCCACCGCCACACCCCCCTCTGCCGCTTTGGCCGGCTCCTCATTGGGCAACCTGTGTTGAACGATCAAACAGAGTACCCTCGCCGATATGAACGATCAAGTCACCCCGGAAGCTTCGCAAGTGAGCCCGCCGGGAGCGGAGGCTCCGACCGAACGCGCCGGGGACGACCTGAGCGCCCCCGCCGCCACTGGCCAGCCTTACCTCCACGACTTGGTGTCATCGGTCTTCGCACCCGCCATGGCGCTATCGGGACGCGACGGCCAGGTACGCCGGGGGGGTGCCCAAGGGCTTTACGTCCGCGATATCCGCGCCCTCTCCGGCATCGTGCTGTCGGTTGGCGGCGTCGAGCCGGTGAACCTCCATTACGAACTGGTAGGGGGCGCTGAAAACGAGTTCCGTTCGGTGGTGGGCGGGCCGAAAGAGGGCGACCCGGACCCCAAACTCCTCGTCCTCCGCCACCGCGAGGTCCTCGCGTGGGGAATGGTCGAGCACATAAGTGTCCGCTCCTACGAGCCGCGAGCATTGCGGTGCCGCGTCGAGCTAGTGCTCTCCTGCGACTTTGCGGGCATGGCAGCCGTGAAAGGTGGCATGGCGACCCTGCCGCAACCTGCCGGCGCGCTCGAGGGAGGCCTTACATGGGAGATCCCGGACCGGTGCTCCACCCGGGCAACGGGCTCGCCGCGTCCCGATACGGTCGACGCCGCACAAGGGTTGCTCGCATGGGACATCGAGATCCCCCCAAGAGGGGTCACCACAGTCTCACTTTCAGTTGAGTTCAGGGAGGACGCAGCGAACGCCCCGGTCGAGGCTCCTCCCTCCGGTCGAGCGGAGTTCCAAGCACCTGAGGTGGTGGCCGCCGACAGCCGTATCGCGAAGTGGGTCGAGGTTTCGATGGCCGACCTGGCGCGCTTGCGCCTGGTCGCTCCGGGGCACCCGGCGGATGTGTTCCTAGCCGCCGGTGCCCCCTGGTACCTCACACTTTTCGGCCGCGACTCGCTCTGGGCCGCCCGCATGCTCCTGCCGCTTGGGACCGAGCTGGCTCTAGGCACCCTCTCGGCACTGGCGCGCCGCCAGGGCCGCTCGGACAACCTGCGGACTGGGGAACAGCCCGGCAAGATCCCCCACGAACTGCGCCGCGACAACGCCTACGACATCGACGCCATGGGCAGGCGAGAGCGCAATTACTTCTCGCTCCCGCCGGTCTACTACGGCACCGTCGACGCCACCCCGCTATGGGTGTGCCTGCTTCACGACGCGTGGCTCTGGGGCGCTCCCGAAGAGCGCGTCGAAGCGCTGCTCGCTCCCATGACCAGGTGCCTCGAATGGACCGCGGGGTCCGGGCGCGACCACAGAGGCTTCCTGTCCTACATCGACGCTTCCGGCCACGGGCTGGCCAACCAGGGTTGGAAAGATTCCGCCGACGCGGTCCAATACAAGGACGGCCAGCTTGCCAAGGGGCCGGTCGCGCTCTCAGAAGTCCAGGGCTACGCCTATGAGGCCGCGATGGGGGGTGCCGAACTGCTCGATGCGTTCGGGGTACCCGGCGGGGACCGCTGGCGAGCCTTCGCCCAGGACCTAGCCAAGCGCTTCCGAGCGAGCTTTTG
Source organism: Actinomycetes bacterium (assembly GCA_021787035.1). GTDB lineage: Bacteria > Actinomycetota > Acidimicrobiia > Acidimicrobiales > Palsa-688 > JAJZYO01. The sequence continues at coordinate 25,302 of JAJYMM010000048.1, read as the reverse complement.
GGTCGAGGACGCGAACGGCCCCTACCCTGCGATCGCACTCGACGGCAGCGGCGCGCCCGTCGACTCGCTCACTTCCAATATCGCGCACCTCCTCGGCACCGGCATCCTTCGTGCCGACGAGTCCGAGCTCGTCGCGCGCCGCCTCGGCCAGCCCGACCTCGCGTCAGGCTTCGGCCTCCGGACCCTCGCGGCCTCTTCGGCAGGGTTCAACCCGGTCAGCTACCACTGCGGTTCCGTCTGGGCGCACGACACAGCCATCGCCATCGCGGGCCTCGCGCGCGCTCACGCCCCGAGCTCGGAGCGCGCCGTGACGACACTTTCCGAAGGCCTCCTGGCGGCCGCCGAGAGCTTCGGCTACCGGGTCCCCGAGCTTTACGGGGGCGACGACCGGCGGACGTCAACCGGCCCCGTCCCGTACCCGGCTTCGTGCCACCCCCAGGCGTGGACGGCGGCTGCCTCAGTAGCCACCTTGACCTCCTTGCTCGGGCTCGAGCCGGACGTGCCGCGCCGTTTCGTGCGCGTGGCCCCAAACTCCAGCACAGGCACCTGCCTGCGCTCTGTGGACGGGATCTCCATAGCCGGCAGCAAGGTGAAGGTGGAGCTCCCGGGGCCTGCCGACGACTTCGCCGACGGGGCGCGCCTCATCGGGTTGCCCGACGGCATAAAGGTCGCAGGTACAAGCCCCAAGGGTTAGGGGCCTGGCCTCCGAGGGGGGATCGAGCGGAGGCCAGGCCGATCCTTGCCGGCGGCACCATGAAGGCGCCTAGCTGGCGAACCTGCTCACGCCCCTGGCGTAAGGCCACCCTCCAAGACACTGAAAGAGCGCGGCGGCAAGCTGAGCTTCACCTTCGCCCCCTTGGCAGCTGTGGAGTCGTCTTCTATGTTGACCTGGTCGAGCCCGAGCTCGCCCGCCTTGGTCTCGCCGGCCGTGAGCACACGGGTACGAACCTGGCCAGACCAGGCAAAATCCCTAAGGACAACGTCGGTCACGAGCTCCTCATCGGACCGGTTCACTACGGTCACCGCGACCTTTCCGCCAGCCGCATCACAAGTTGCGGCCGCGTCGAGCACACAAAACGGCCCGAGGTCATCAAGCCGGTGCTCCCAACGGTCCTTCGGCCCGGCTGGCGCCGCCACCATCGGGCCACCCACCACCACGTCCACTGCGGCGGGGAGCGCCACCTCCGAGTGGAGCAAGAAGGGGTAATAGATGGGCTGAGTGGCAGCTGTTGCAGGGCTCGTGAAAACTGGCGCAATGGCGTTGACGAGCTGCGCCAGGTTGGCCATTGCGACCCAGTCGCAGTTTCGCACAAAGATATTGAGGTACGTAGCTACGGCCAAGGCGTCAGCCCAGTCGTAGCGTTCCTCGAGCGTCCCGTCAGAGGTCCGGTACCAGACGTTCCACTCGTCGTACGCGATGCGGGCCGGCGCCGAGAGCCTGCGGTTGTAAGCAGCCTGCGACAGGGCAGCTGACGTGTAGCGTATCGCGCGCTCGGCCTGGTGGGGCGTGAGCACGTTGGCCCAGTAGTCCTCCGAGCCGGTATAGATGTGGACTGAATGGAGATCCGCCAATCCGGCCAAGCCGTTTATGACCACCCGGTCCCAGTCGTTCCAGCCGTTCTGCCCGCAGCTCACCAACTTCACCGTCGGGTCCGCCCTCCGGATGGCCCTCGCCCAACGCTGAGCCATTGCCACGTACTCATCTGCAGACAGCTGGCCCACTTGCCACTCACCGTACATCTCGTTGCCGAGGCCCCAATAAACGACACCATAGGGTTCGTCGTGCCCATTGTGCCGGCGGCGGTCGGCCCAGAAGCTCCGAGCCGTCGAATTGCAGTACTCCACCCAGTCGAGAGCCTCGGACAGGCTGCCCGTACCCATGTTGAGACAGATATAAGGCGACGCACCGAGCTCGGCACAGTAGGCGAGAAACTCGTCGGTGCCGAAGTGGTTCGGCTCTACACCACCCCAGGCAAGCTCGGTCCTGCTTGGCCGCTCTCCGCGCGGCCCGATCCCGTCCTCCCAGTGGTAGTTGGACGCGAAGTTGCCCCCCGGCCAGCGAAGCACAGGGATCCGCAGCGGCTTTAGGAGCTCCAAGACATCCTGACGGAACCCGCGCTCATCCGACAACGGCGAGCCTTCTTCAAAAAGCCCTCCATTTATGCACCGCCCGAGGTGCTCGACAAAACCTCCGAAAACGTTGCGGTTGAGCCGGCCGACCTGGCGCCCTGGGTCGACTATGACGCAAGGCTCGCCTTCCCTAACCTGGCCCGAACGGCTCGCCAACCCAGATGTAGTCACAGGCCCGCACTCCCTCCTCGTTCACGACGATAATTGAGAACGCTAACATTCCCTGCCGTCCCAGCGCAAGCCGAAGAACATACCACCCGCCCGTGGCTCCGGGTTAGCCGAGAAACCGGTGCCGACGACCACAGCCAAAATAAAGATAGCACCAAAGGCAACCTGGCCTCCTCAGTTGGCGAAGCTCCCCAGCAGCAGCCCCCCTCGCCAACGCCGCTGGATCACGAGGAAAACCAGGATCAAAGGGATAATGGTGACGAGGCCCCCCATCACAATCTGAGGGTAGATGGCGCGGCCTCCACTGTTTTGCGACCGAGTGGCCCACACCCCCAATCCGACCGTGAGAGGGAAGAGGTTGTTCTTCGAGAAAATGATGAAGGGGAGAAAGTAATTGTTCCAGACCCCGACCACGCTGATAAGGAGGACAGTCATGAAGCCCGGCACCATCAGCGGCAAAGCAACGCGAAAGAAGATCTTCAGCTCGCCGGCCCCGTCGACTCGGGCAGCATCGATCAGCTCCCGTGGCACATAGCTGTTGACAAAGGTACGCATGAGGTAGACACCCACCGGCGTTACAAGGCTCGGGAAAATCATCCCCCAAATAGAGTTGATAAGCCCTGCCTTGGCATAGACCAGGTACAAGGGGTAGGTGATCGCAGTGAGAGGCACGAGGAGCGCTGCGACAACAAAGGCGAAGAGCGCCTTCACGCCTCGGAACTGGAATCGAGCAAAGCCATAACCAGCCAAGGTAGATACCGCTGTAGCCCCGACGCCACCGACGGCGGCGTAGAGCAGTGTGTTGAGGAACCATTGAAAATAAACGCCATCGCCCGCAACATTTTGAAATAGAAAGCCGAAATTGCGGAAGAGCTCAAACGGGCTGGCGAACCAGAAGCCGAACGAGTTGAGGATGTTGCCCTGCGTCTTGGTGGAGTTCACCAGGATCCAGGCAATAGGCACGAGTGTAAATAGAGAAAAGAGGGCGCACAGGACCGTGAGCAGTGTGACTGTCCCACGTGAAATGCCGTAGATGTGCATCGGCACTGCGCCCGGATCTTCGGACTGGCGCTGCCTCTTGCTTCGAGCCGGTGCTCCCTCTCGTGCCGGCGGCTCAGAGTCACCGTTTGCCTCCAAGCTCGCGACGCTCATAGCCCACCTCCTTTCCTAACCCGGAACACCATCAAACCGATCGAGATGGCGACTATTACAAGGGCCAAGACTACGGCTGCGGCCGCGGCCAGGTTGTACTGCTGGCCGGCAACACCGGTGTTGTAAATATAGATCGTAGGCGTGAAATAGCTACTGATCGCCTGCGGCTGAAACTCGGCAAGGATTTGGGGCTCCACAAACATTTGTAGAGCACCGATCGTGTTGAGCAGTACAAGCATGACGGCCGCCGACCGAACCATCGGCAGCTTCACCCTCGTGATGATCTTTCGCAGCGGCGTGCCATCAATTACGGCCGCTTCGACGACATCTCGAGGCACCGCCTTCAGTGCGGTATAAAAGATGATCATGGTGTAGCCGGTCCACTCCCAGATGACGATCACGAAAATCGTCGGCCAGATGAGGTTCGGCGAAAAAAAGTTGGTCGATGAAAAACCAAGGCTATTAGCTAGGTGCACGAACGGCCCAAACGTCGGTTCGAGGAGGAACTGCCACATGACGGCCGCAACAACCGCGGGCACGGCGAAGGGTATGAACATGATCGTGCGCCACAGGCCAGCTAACTTCACCACCCCGAGGTCGAATATCACGGCGAAAAAGAAGGCAACCGCAAGCATGAGAGGGATCTGCACGGCGCCGAAAATCGCAACGTGGACGACGCCAGACCAAAACTGGCCCGACGAGAAGACAGCACGGTAGTTGGCAAAGCCCGAGAACTGCGTCCCTCCGATCAGCTTGCTCGTATACAGGCTCTCGTCGATCGCGTAGAAGAGCGGGACCACCATGAACAAGACGAAAGCGGTAGTGAAGGGGAGCACGAACCACAGCCCCCGCCGGTCCCTCCGTTGGCTCCAACCCGAGCGGCTCCGTCTGGTCGTCTCGCCATGGCCCTTGCGCGACGACAGGGCCGATGGACCGGGCCCCGCCGTGGGAGGCGCGGCGAGCTCGGTCATCGCCCGAACCCCCTGACCGCAATGCTCAAGAGACTCCCCTCCTCGTCTTGGCTCACCTTCGCCTCTTCATACCGGGCCATCTTCATTCTGGGCCATCTTCATTCTGGGCCTTCTCATACATTCTCGCGCCCTCGAGCACCTCATAGCATCGAACTTCACCGGTTTTTTCCGGAGGCTGTCCAGCTGCACGCGGACCAGGGCGGCAGGCAAGTCACGCCCGCCGCCCTGTCCACTTGAGACAATGACTGAAGGACGCCGTCCGCACACCTTCGCCGGGTGCAAGGCGGCATCGACAACTAGGTAGTTACTTTGAAGCCCTCGCTCTTGGCATATTTCACAAGGGTGTTCTGGAAGCTCTTGAACGCCGCCGGCAAGGTCTCCTTACCGTTCATCACGCCAGCGAACACCGTCGCCGATTGCGTCAGCGCTTCGGTCATGATGGGCGGCCAGTCCTCGAATGTCGCCTTTGCGGCAGCCTTGGCGAACACCGTGTAGGGATGAGAAGAGCCCGACAACGGAACTGTGATGCTCGTGAAGGACGGGCTTTGGAGCAACGGTTTGAAGCTCGGGAAGAGCGAGGACGGTGCCGTCTTCGTTATGTTCCAAGACGCCATGGTGGCGTTCAGCCAGGTAGCGAACTCGGCTGCTTGCTTGGGGTGCTTGGTCTGGCTGAAGACTGGGTAGGACGACCCACCCCAGTTCGCGGCGACGTCCTGGCCGGCGCTCCACTGCGGCAACGGTGCGGCTCGCCAGTTGCCAACCGTAAGCTTCGCGTCAGGGGCGAAATAAGACGGCCCCCACGCAGACGACAACCAGAGAGCGTCGATGCCCTTGTCCATGTCGCTGAACGAGGTCGTCGACACGTCCGTGGTGGCGTTCACGTCGTGAGCGGCCAAGAGCTTCTGCCAATAGTTGGCAAATGCCATCTGCTTGGGGCCGGTCCAGTTGATCGTCAGGTTGGAACCGCCCGTGTACTTGAACGGCCACGCGCCGTACTGGTCCATCAAGGCCATGACCCACTGCAAGTCGGTGGCCGAGAAGTTCGTCATGTAGGCAGAGGGGTCGTCCTTGTGGAGCGTGGCTGCCTCAGACGCGAACTGCGCCCAGGTGGTCGGTGGCTTGAGGCCGTACTTGGCGAACAGCTTGCTGTTGTAATAGGTGGCCATAGGCCCGGTGTCGCCCGGCATGGCATAGACAGCCGACCCGCTGCTTACCTCCTGCCAGACCCAGGGCACGAAATCATTTTTGACCTTGTTGGCCCCATATGGCGCCAGGTTGATGACGCTGTGGGTTATCTCGAAGGAGGGCAGTTCGTCGTACTCCACCTCGGCTACGTCGGGCTCCCCGGTCCCAGCCTTTGCAGCCTGCGCCAGTTTGACGTACTCGGGGTCACCGGCGCCCACGTCGGACAACGTCACGCAGATCGAGGGGTGACTGGCATTGAACGCCGCAACAGCCCTGCTGATCCCAGGCACCCAAGCCCAGAAGGTGAGCTTGGTCGCACTCGGCGAGCAGGAGCTCTTGCCGGCGTTGGCAACCGTGGCAGCCGACGCAGTGCCGGGTGCGGCCAGTCCGGCCGTCGCCGCGGCCAAGGCCGCAATTGCTCCAGCACCCGCTTTGTAACGACGCAGCCCTGCGCTCCGCCGGTCCCTCAAGTTCCGTTTCGTCATAGCAAAGGTTTTCCTTTCTCTAGCTGCTTCAAGGTAATTTTGTTGTCTGTCCGGCTTGCTATCTCCCCTTCGCCCACCTGTGCCATCTCGAGCTCAGGCGGACGGACCCCTCTGATGAGAGCGCTAACATGCGATGCTACCATGTCGATTGCGGGCATGCAAGGCGCCTAAGCACCCCGCGAAGGAGACACAATGGTCTTCAAGCCCTCTCGCCTCGTCGCCACCGCGAAGGCGCGAGCAACTTCCTCCAACGGGAAGGTATGCGACACGAGCGGCCCCAAGTCGACGGCTTTTCGCTCCACGAGGTCCACTGCCCTCGGGTAAGCCTCTTTCATCCGCCGGGACATCAAGATCGTGAGGCCTTTGCGCCGAGCCAGCGAGGCCGGGAACCGCGTCGAGTCATCGTCGGGTATCCCGACCAGCACCACGCGCCCACCCGGACGCACGAGCGTCATGGCAATGGCAACCGCGTCGTCGTTGCCGGCCACCTCGAACACCACGTCCAACTGCCCTTCGCGCTCCCTCGCCTCCTCCGGTGGCAACGAAACGTCCGCTCCGGAGCGCGCGGCCTCTTCCCGGCGGTGCGCCAGCGGCTCGACGGCAACCACCTGAGAGGCACCGCCGGCGTGCGCGACCTGTACGAGCATGAGCCCGATAGGGCCGCAGCCGACCACACCGACCGTGCCCGCGAAACGGGCGTGGCCGAGGTCGAACGCGTGGAGGGCTACCCCGAGCGGTTCCAAGAGCGCCACGGTCGCGTCGTCCATGTGCTCGGGCACCGGGTAGAGGTACTCGGTCGGCCACGCCATGTACTCGCGAAGGCCTCCATCAGTGCTCCCATGGCCCGCGAAGCGGACGGCAGGGCAGAGGTTGTGGTTACCCTCCCTGCAGCGGGGGCAGGTGTTGTCCGGGACCGCAGGGTCCACGGCTACACGGCGCCCGTCGAGGGGGCCGCCCACGACGACCCCGCCCATTTCGTGGCCGAGCACGAGAGGACGGGTCACGACGGCGTCACCGATCGCACCCTGCCCGAACCAGTGGAGATCCGAGCCGCACAGACCGACGGCCGTCACCCTCACCAGGCTCTCGCCCGGTCCCGGGACGGGCACTTGCTCTTCAGCGACTTCGAGCGCGCCCACCCCTTTCAACCTCGCTACCAACATGGGCTTCGCCTCCTCTGACAAACCGCCCCTACCTCAACCTTGCCCGTAGTAGGCGTCCGGACCGTGCTTGCGGGAAAAGTGCCGCGCGGCGATGTGCTCTTCGAGCGGCTCTGCTCCGGGCGCCAGCGCCACGGTCAGCCACGCCATCTCCGCCACCGCTTCGAGGGTAACCGCGGCCTCGACCGCGGCGCGTGGGCTCTTTCCCCAGCAAAACGGCCCATGGCCACTGACCAACACAGCTGGCACCTCCAAGGGGTCGCGGCCAGCCAGGGCATGGATTATGGCAGTCCCGGTGGCCCCTTCGTAGTCGGCCCAGGTTTCATCCGGCCCAAGGGGAGCGCTGAGCGGCACTGGGCCGACACAAAAGTCGGCGTGGGTGGTGCCGAGCAGCGGGATCGGGCGGCGGGCCTGAGCCCAAGTCGCAGCCCATCGCGAATGGGTGTGCACGACACCGCCGATCCCAGGCAGGCCGCGGTATAAAGCCATATGAGTCGGAGTGTCGGTCGAGGGACGGCGATTGCCCTCTACCACCTTCCCGTCCTCTGACACGATCACGATGTCTTCGACGTTCATGGACTCATACGGGACACCAGAACCCTTGATGGCTATAAGGCCCGTCGAGGGGTCACGGCCCGAGACATTCCCCCAGGTGAGGGTCACCAAGCCGCGCTTGGGCAGGTCCAAATTGGCCGTGAGCACGGACTCTTTCAGATCTTCGAGCACCAGCCGCCTCAGATCTCGACGAGCTCCACCTCGAGCAGTTCGGCGAGGTAACGCCAGCGCTCGACATGGACACCGAGGTTGGTGCAGAAGTGGTGGGTGCCACCGTTTTTCAGCCACTTGTTCATGAAGGGCTTCAGTCCTGCCGTCGGGCGGAAGTGGAAATAAGGCATCTCCACGCGAGGCAGCTCGGGGGTATCCAGGATCTCGCCCTGACCAACGAGAAGACGGTACTCTTCGCCCTCCAACGGGACGAGGCTCGCCGTCGTTGCTGGACCAGGCTCCGCCGAAAAAACTGCTGTCGGAGGGTTACCGAGGCCGCCTATGCCGAGCGGCCGGTCGATCAACTTTACAGGCCGGTCCTTTCGAGCGACCCTCCAGTTGCCCTCCCCCATGTGGCTGATCAGCACAGAACCGACGGAGAAGTCCATCGCGTACATCTCCGAGAAGTGGGCATCGCCAACGAGGAGCTGGCCCGCGAGGAGGATCGATGCGGTGTTCGTGTCGCCCTCCGCACCGTAGCCATAGCCGTCGGCCATAAGGTCGGATGCGGCGAGGAGAGGCAGCTGCTCGAAACGCCCGTCCTTGCCAAACGGTTCGAAGTGCATGGAAAAACCGGAGTAGCCTCCCGCCTCCAACATCGAACGGATCGCGATCTCCATGCGCGCGGCATAAGAATGGCGTTCCTTGGGTAGATCGGGGGAAACGGCGAAACGCTGCTGGTGAGCCTCCACGAGCGCAGCGACCTCGGAATCAGGGACCTGGCTCATCTTCCTGTAGAGCTCCCCGAGGTTCTCGTTCACGATGACGGGCCCGAGGCGGCGCATCAAGGCGGGGGCATCGTAGAGCACGTCGCCCATACCGTTCATGGGGTAGCCGAAGAGCGCGATCTTGGCCCGCTTCAACTGGGTCACGGTCATGGCCGCGCTCGCCCAAGAAGCGAAGGAAGACACAAAGGAGGGCGAACGCCAGTCGTCTGTTATCACCGAGTAGGGCACGGAGGCCCGCAAAAGCGCATTGCCCTGGTCCTGGGCCCCGTGGATCCCCTGGTTGTAGGTGAGGTCAGCCATGTCCCAGTGCTCGCTTACAACCCCTTCAGGCTGGACATTGGCGAGCAGCACGGGCAGCGGGTTCTCGAGGAGCGCCCTGACGGTCCGCAACGCTGGGCCGTAAGTCAGCATGACAATCATGATCCCGTCGCAACCCGCGTCAGCCAGCTCGTGGGCGACCGTTTCTACGTCGTCGCGGTTGCGTGCCGGCCGCAGGAACACCACCTCGGCGGCACTGGAGAGCCGTGCCGCCAGGTCGCGCGCGTAATTCGCCTGGTGTTCGGTGATCCCGGGGATCATATCGTCATATAGCTCCTGCATGATGCCTAGGAGCCCGATCTTCGGCCGTCTGTTAGTCAACACGTAGCCTCCTTGGTATATGGCTGTCCGGTGTACTGCTCTCAGGTCGAGCCCTCGAGGCCCATGCCCGCAGCGGCCTGCAAGCGCTTCAGGCGCTTCAGCTCGTGCAGCCACCGCCGCTCGCTCCGCCCAAGCATGTCGTGAAGCCCTTTCCATACCTCGTACACTGCCTCGTAGGTCGGCACCGCTCCCGGGTTCGGACGGTAGGTACGAGCAGTGCCGGGCCTGAGCGCAGAAGCTGCGTCTGCTACAGAGGCGAAACCACCTCCCGACGTGCCGGCGGCGACGGCGCCAAACATGGCCGAGCCTCTGGCAGGTACCTGAGGCGATGCCGGCACGCTAACCGGGAGGCCAGTGCTATCGGCAAAAAGTTGCATCAATAGCGGGCTTTTTTCGGCAATGCCTCCGCAGGCGACGATCTCGTCTATGTGGAACCCGTTGTCACGGAAATTATCGAGCACAGCCCTGTTGCCAAAGGCGATCGACTCGAGGAGCGCCCGGTAAATCTCGGCTGCACTGGTCTGCAAAGTCATTCCCGCTATGACACCAGAGAGGTCGGCGTCGGCGAGCACACTTCGGTTGCCGTTCCACCAGTCCAAAGCGACCAGCCCTGTGGCGCCAGGAGCGAAGCGCCCGGCGGCCTGCTCCAGCTCAGAAAGGCGGTCACCGACGGTGCCAACGCCCACGGCCAAAGTACTCCCGAACCATCCGAGCATGTCGCCAACGGCAGGTTGGCCCGCCTCGTAGCCGTAGAGCCCGGGGACTATGCCGTCCCTGGCGACCCCAGTGATCCCTGCGAGGGGTACCTCCGCGTCGTGGACAACCATGTCGCAGGTCGAGGTGCCGACCACCATGACCCACTTGCCGGCGCCCTCGGCACCTGCACCCGGGAACGACACGAACGAGTCCACGTTGCCGACGGCCACAGCCACGTTCGCAGGCAAGCCGAGGCGCTCCGCCCATTGAGGCGAGAGGTGGCCGGCGCTGGTGCCGAGCTGGTAAAACTCCTCACCCAGCTTTTCAGCGGGCCTCGAGAAGCCGGGGTAGGCAGCCTCGAAGAACTCCCGGCCCGGGATGCCCTCGTCTGGTGACCAGAGCGCTTTGTAGGCCGCGGGACATGCCGAGCGGCGCTCGCGCCCAACAAGCTGCCACACGACCCAATCGGTCACCTCGATGAAACTCGAGGTCGCATCGTAGACGTCTCGGTCCTCGAGCCAAATCTCGATGAGCTTGGGAAAGTACCACTCAGACGAGATGCGCCCTCCGTAGCGCGCCAGCCACCTCTCACCCCGCTCCAGGGCAACGTCATTCAGCCTGTTGGCCACCGGTTGGGCGGCGTGGTGCTTCCAGAGCTTGAGCCACGCGTGCGGCCTCTTGGCCCAGGCTTCGAGATGAGAGAGAGGAACCCCGTCCTTATCGACCGGAAGCACCGTGCACGACGTCGCGTCCACCCCGATCCCCACGACCTGGCTCGCTGCGTCGGGCCTCTCTGCTAGCACAGCCCTCGTACCGGCTTCCAGCGAGTGGGTGTAGTCGCCGGGGGCGTGGAGCGCCCAGTCGAGGGGAAGCCGCTCCCGGCTGCCGGGCAGCGCTTCGTCTATCACGCCGTGGGGGTACGCGACCTCTGAGACAGCTTCCTCTTCGCCCGACACGAGGTTGAGCAGGAGCGTCCGCGCTGACGCCGTACCGAAGTCCACACCGATCGCATATCCCCGGGCCACGGCTGACGATGTTAGCGCTCTCATCCAGACCTCGCCAAGGGGAGGGTTGGCAGCGCGCAAAAAACAGCTCAAGGTGGCCCTAGCGGGTGTGGGGCCCTCGCATGGGGCCCGGCCCCGGTTGCCGGCGCGGATCTGGTGAAGTGGGACCATGGAAGCTCCGGATGCCCGACCAGCAGGTGCCTGGCGGCAAGAAAAGCCCGGGCGGCTGTAATGGACAACCGCGCTCAGGACGACGGGAGCCCCCTCTGGCCCGACGTCCCCCATGGCGGTACGTCTGGCGCTCCGGCTTGGGGAGGTCGAGGCTGGGGCGTACCTAGACCCGGTGGTGCAGTACCCGGTGGTGCAGTACCCGGTGGTGCAGTACCCGGTGGTGCAGTACCCGGTGGTGCAGTACCCGGTGCCCCGGCGGCACCAAGTGGCCCAGAGTGGGAGGGTGCGAACGCAGGCCCTCAGTCCTCGCCCGAGGAGCCGCTCGGCCCCAATACCCGCTGCTACCAGCACCCCGACCGCCTCGCCGGGGCGGTCTGCCGATCGTGCGGAAAGCCAATCTGTTCTGACTGCATGGTCGAGGCGCCAGTGGGCTGGCAATGCCGGCGCTGCGTGCACCGAAGTGCACGCACCTCCCCCGTTACCCGCTACCGGCCCAGCGGAGGGCTGACGCGTCCCGGCAACGCACCTGTGACCCTTGCACTAATCGCCGTGAACATCGTCTTGTACCTGGTGGCTTCGGGTTCCCCAAGTTTCGCGTTCCACTCCTATGAGATCCCCTACCTCATACAACACGGCCAGTGGTACCGACTCTTTAGTTCCTTTTTCGTTACCAACGATTTCTTGGACATCGCTCTCAACATGTTCTCGCTGTACATAATCGGCCGGCTCGTCGAACCCGCGCTCGAGAAGTGGCGCTACTTGGCGGTGTACTTGCTGTCTGGCCTCGGTGGTTCAGTGGCTACATACCTGCTCGGCAAGCTCCTCCTCGAGTCGGCCGGGGCATCCGGGGCGATCTTCGGGCTCATAGGAGCGTATTTCGTCCTTGCCCGGCGGGCACACCTAAACACCTCGGGCATCGTGGCGATAGTCGCGATAAACCTCTTCTTTGACTTCACCTATTCCGGCATCAACTGGCTCGCCCATCTAGGGGGCCTCGCCGTGGGCCTGGCGGTAGCCGCGGGCTTCGCCGCCGGCGGCTCGAAGCACAAGGCGGCGGCTGCGATCGTGACCGTCGTCTCTTCCTGTGCCGTACTCGGGCTCCTCATGCTCCTGCCGCCGGGACACGTCAACGTGAGCCTCGGGTAACGCTCCGCAGGGACGATACGGCCCAGCCCCGAGGATCCGCGGATCGCGCCCTGAGCCTCGCTACTGTCGAGGTATGGGCAGACAAGCAGCTCGTGACGGCGACCTGAGCGTCCTCATGGCCCACGAGCTGGCCAGCGCGTCAGCGCCTCTACTGGAAGCCCTGCTCGACCTCCGTAGCGCCGGTACCCCACCGGAGGTGGCGGCAGCTGCCGACGCGCTGCTCCGCCAGCACGCCCCCTGGGCGCTCGACGTGGACAGCCTCGCAAAGGGCTTGATCGAGGCCGCCGGTGAGCCGCGGGACCGCCGGGTATTCCTGGCGTGGTCGCTCGCTTCCGACCCGCCGACGTTCGCCGAGCTCGGCAAGCGCGAGGGCCTCACCCGCCGGCGAGCAAACGACCTGGTGCGCCGGGCCGAAGACCGGGTCCGGCGCGCCCTCCCATCCGCGCCGGTACCGCTGCCCTGGCTCGTCTCGACGCTCGCCTCCCGGCTCGGCGGCGTCGTCCCGGCTGGCCGCGTGGGAGAGGAGCTCGACCGACTCGGCGTCCACAAGGAGGCGGCGGCGCTCCTCGGCTGGCTCGCCGGGCCCTACCTCCCTGTCCCCGGCAAGCCCGGGTGGGTTGCCACCGACCCCAAAACGGCCGTCTCCCGGACCGCGGCTGCCCTGGCGGAGGACGGGGGTACCCGGCGCCTCGTCGACCTCAAAACCGAGCTGGCCGACCTGCGTATCACGACCGCCAGCTTCGAGCCTTGGGTCAACACCAACGGAGCGATTATCGTCCACGACTTGGCCGTGTCGGTTGGCGGAACTCTCGTCGCCGGGGTGGAGCGCGTGCTAGACGCCTACGGCACGCCACGCACACCCGAACAGCTCCAGGCCGACCTGGCCGCCGGTGGCCGCGCAACGGAAGTCACGGCCCTGTCCAAGGCTCTCCATCAAAACCGGTTCCGCGCGTCCCCGACGGGCGAAGTGGCCCTTTCGGCCTGGCCCTGCGAGCACGCCCAGAAGTCGCCAGGGAAAAAGCGCCAGCCCCCACCCCAGAGCGCCGCAACGGCACAGAGCACCGAAGGGCCCGCGCCCGCAGAGCGCTTCTGGCTCTGGGTACGAGTGGACACCGGCGTGATAAAGGGCTCCGAGGGGCCTGTGCCCGTGGGCCTCGTAGAGGCCCTTGGCTTGTCGGCGCTTTCCCGCCGGACTTTCTCTAGCCGCTTCGGCCCGGTCACCCTTGCCAATGAGCCGCCACAGGCTACGCGGGGACCGCTGCGCGCAGTCGTGCTCGCTGCCGGCGCACGCCCCGACGATACCGTCCTGTTAGGTTTCAGCCGCAGCGGCGACATGGAAGTCGAGGTGAGGCGCGGGCCTGCGCAGCCCGGCCCGACGGGGATCTCCACAGATAAAGCTGTCCATTTCCAAGCAACTGCAGCTGGAGGAGCATGATGACCAACCAACCAAATTCGCTCGAAGAAGCCCTGCAAGAAGTCGAACGCGACGCCGACACGGCGATAAAGGCCTTGGGTGCGGCCCTGAAAACAGCCAAGAAGGCCAAGACGGCAGCCGCCCACGGCCAGGTCCGTGACCTACAGCAGGCGATGGACGCTGCCGTCGGCCTCGCCAACCAGGCGAGCGAGGCGACGCGCCAGCTCCGCCATGGCTGGCAGTTCGACGTGGCGGAGTGGTTCTCGTCGGGGAACTATGTAAAAGAGCTACTGGCTGCCGCCGCTGCTGCCGGCGTCGCTGCATTCGAGTCCGACGAACGTATCCTTTCCTACCCGGTGATAGTACAGGTGTCGCCTGCAGACTCGGCCGTCGTCATAGACAAGAAAAAGGACCGCCGTGTGAGGCCGTCGGTGGTCTCGGCCCACCTCGCCGCCCTCCAGCAAAAACCTCCCAATTTCAAGGCCGATGCTTTCATCGAATCCCTCGCCACTGCCTACGACCTGGTGGTGGCCAGCAAAGGCATGCGGGCGGGGTCGGTCGCCCGCTTGGTCGACCTCCACAAGGTGCTGACGCTCCTGCCTGGTGCCGGCCGGGATTACACCATCCAGGAGTTCACCCGGGATCTCTACCTGCTCGACCAAAAAGGCATCGTGGCCACAAAGTCAGGCCGGCACATGAGCTTGCCGGCGAGCTCGCTAACGAGGACGAGCGGCGTGCTCACGACGGTCACCAAAGGCGGGCAGACGAAAGTCTATGCGGGTATCTCGTTCACGGAGCGGCCAAAATGATCCTCGCTGAGGATTACCTGGGGTTCCTGGAGCGCGACTACCTCCACGGCTACTTGGAGGAGGGGGGTTCGGCCCTCAAGTTCGTGGTCCCGCCAGACGACGCCGCGGCAGGCTATTTCGTGGAAAGGTTCGCCTCCGTGGCAGAGGGCGCCGGCTTCGCGGTTGCGAAAGTCGACGCTGCGGAAACACGTGTCCACATACTGGAGCAAGTGTTCTTTGCCGTTGCCCGCCAGCTGGACTGGGACGGCCTCGCCAGCAGGGCTACTCGCAAGGCACTCGCGGGGGCGGGTTACCCTGCCCCCGACGAGGGTGTCGCCCTTGACTCGATCGCCTCCCACTACGGCGTCGACCCTCGCGAGCTAAAGCGCGATGTGGACCGCCAGCTCCAGGAACAGGTAAGCCGGGACTACGCCATGGTCCAGGAGTTCAGGACGGCCATGCTCCGCCTCTGTCAGGCGCAGCTAAGGAGCGGCCAGGTCGTCGACGCCGAGCACACCGCGGTCGTCGACTGGTTGCGCGGCGAGCTCCGGCAGATCTCGGTGCTCAAATCAGCATTGATCTTCAGGAAGATCGGGCGCCACAATGCCCGGCACATGCTGTTTTCCCTAGCCCACTGGCTGGCCGTAAACGACCGCTCGGGGCTCGCTTTGCTGCTCGACATCCGCCGGCTCGGCTTCCCCCGCCGCCCGAGCCCAGAAGAGCGCCACGGCCACTACTACACCCGGCCCGCTCTCTTTGACGCCTACGAGATGCTCCGTGAAATGGTCGACAACGCCGACGAGATGGCCAACTGTATAGTCGTAGTCGTCGCATCGCCTGCCTTCCTCACAGACGCGGCCCGTGGCCTCGACGTATACCAGGCCCTAAAGCTACGAATTTTCGACGAAGTGAGGGATGCCAACCGCGACAATCCTTACTCGGCTCTCGTCAGGTTGGGGGCAGCATGAGCGCAGTGGCGGTAGAGCGCCGGCGGGCCCTCGAAGCGCTCCGGGCCGGCGTGCCCAACGGCGACGCCGTCCGCGCTCTTGGGAGCATGCAACGGGGGGTCGAAGACCACTTCAGCCAGCTGCTCGACGCGGTCAGGGCCCTTCCAGGAGGGCCGCCTGCCGGCGGGGTACTGATCGGCGGCGACTTCGGGACCGGCAAGAGCCATGTTCTCGAGCACTTGGCTCATGTCGCCCTGTCGGAGGGTTTCGTGGTCTCCAAGGTTGTCATTTCCAAAGAGACGCCGCTCCACGACCCCGCGAAGGTCTACCGGGCCGCCATAGAGCAGGCCAGAGTACCGGGACGGCCCGGCTCGGCCATAGACGAGATCGCCTCCGGCTTGCAGGAGGAATCGTCCCGCTATGCCGACCTCTACCACTGGGCCCACCATGACCCTCCGGTCGACAGCCGGTTCGCAGCGACCCTTTTTCTCCACGACTACGGGCGCGGTGACGAGGAGTTCACGGACCGCATAGTCCGTTTTTGGGCCGGCGACCCCCTCCCCGTGGCAGACCTGCGCCGGCGGCTCAAAGAGGCCGGCGCGGCAGCGACTTACCGCCTTGGCGCGATAAAGGAGCGCGACCTTTCTCGCCAGCGCTTCCGCTTCGTATCGCGCCTGGCCCAGGCCGCCGGTCACGCCGGCTGGGTCGTCCTATTGGACGAGGCGGAGCTGATCGGTCGCTACACATCCCTACAGAGGGCCAAGTCCTACGCCGAGATCGCTCGCTGGGTGCGCGGCGACCGAGACGACCCGGGAGCGCCGATCTGCGCCGTGCTGACCACGGTTTCCGACTTCGAGACCACCGTGCTTGTCGGCAAGCACGACGCCGACCTGATCGGCAAGCGCCTGCGAGCCAAAGGCACCGTCGAAGACGAGTTGTTGGCCAACCAGGCCGAAACGGGCATGAGGATTATCGAAAGGGAGCAGCTCCTCCTCCAACCTCCCGGGCGCGAGGAGCTCGACCGCACCTACGCCCAGCTCAAGCAGATCCACTCCGAGGCCTTCGGCTGGGACCCGCCCGACGTCCCCGGCCTAGAGCGCTTACCCTCCAACCGCATGCGCCAGTACGTGCGCGCCTGGATCAACGAATGGGACTTACGTCGTCTCGACCCGTCGTACCTGCCCGAGACGAGCGTGAGCGGCCTGGAGGTCGACCTCTCGACCGACAGCGACCTTGAGGGCGAAAGCACGGACGACAGTAGCGGCGAAACCTGACCCCCAGCCCTCTCATGCTCGGTGACGAGATCGCCGCAGCCCTCGGCGACCAGGGCGGGCTCACGGTGGTGCAACTGGCCGAAAAGATGGGCGAGGACGCGGGGACGATCTCGTTCGCCCTGTTTGCAGACCACGGGAGGTTCCGGCGCGACGCAGGAGCCCCGCCGAGGTGGTGGCTAGTCTCGCCGGCTGGCAACGGTGCACGGCGGGCGCCAGAACCCCCGGCTGGCCGCTTGATCGGTGCTGCGCGGGATCGCTCGGAGCGACCGGCAACCGGCGGCGGCGGCGGCGCGCGAGTGCTGTCGCCGGCGGGGGGAGCCCGGAACCCCGTCTCACTTCCTGGTCCATCGGCCTCGCTCGGCCTCTACCAGTGGCAGAAGGACGCTCTGAGGGCATGGCACGCGAACGGGCGGCGCGGTGTCGTGGAAGCTGTCACGGGCGCAGGCAAGACGATGGTGGGGATCGCCGCGGCTCTCGAAGAGCTCGCCCGGCGAGGCCAGGTTGTCGTGCTCGTCCCTACGGTCGAGCTCCAGCGCCAGTGGTCGGCACAGCTCGCCGCCCGCCTTCCCGCTTTGAGCTCAGCTGGCCGCATGGGTGCTGGCCGCATGGGTGCTGGCCAGCACGACTCGTTGGCCAGCCACGACATCCTTGTGGCCGTCGTCAACAGCGCCCGGTCACAGGACGTGAGGCCAACCCGCCAAGGCGGGCTGCTTATTGCCGACGAGTGCCACCGTTATGGTAGCGCCTTCAACCGTCTCGCCCTTGACGGCCGTTTTCGGCGCCGGCTCGGCCTTTCCGCCACCTACGCTCGTGACGACGACGGCAATTTGGAATGGCTCGACCCCTATTTCGGTGGCACGTGCTTCAGGCTCGGTTACGACCGCGCTGTCAGGGATGGGATAGTCGCGCGCTTCACCGTCACCCTGAGCGGCGTCGAGCTGCCCGCAGGAGAGCGGGCGTACTACGACGAGCTGACCGAGCAGATGGGGGCGCTTTGGAGGTCGCTGGTCGAACGATACGGATTGCCGGAGACGCCGTTCGAAGAGTTTATGAGGGCGCTAGCGGGGTTGGCGGACAGCGACAACGCGGGCGCCTCGACCGCCCGGTCCTACCGCCGGGCGATGCTGGAGAGGCGCCGCCTGCTCGCGGACACCGAGGCCAAGGACTGGGCGCTGGCTCGCCTGGCGCCGGAGGTCCGGGCCGCCGAGCGAACGCTCGTCTTCACGCAGAGCATCGCCGCCGCCGAACGGGCTAGCCGGGTGCTCGCCAGCTGCGGTTTTCGCGCCGCGGCCGTCCACTCTGCGATGGCGCCGCGCGAACGGGCCGAGGTGCTCCCCCGCTTTGCGAAGGGCAACCTTTCGGTCCTCGTTGCACCCAGGGTCCTCGACGAAGGGATCGACGTGCCCACGGCGGACCTGGCCGTGATCGCCGGCGCGAGCCGGTCCCGCCGGCAAATGGTCCAACGGATGGGCCGGGTCCTCCGACGAAAGCCCGGAGGCCGGTGGGCGCGCTTCATAGTGCTCTACGCCGAGCGCACGGTAGAAGACCCCGCCTCCGGCGCCCACGAAGCCTTCCTCCATGAAGTCGTGCCCGTGGCCGAAGAAGTCACCTACACCCACGGGCCGAAAGTTGCGATGCCAGCGCCCCGATGTCACGGCTAGGGCCCGTGGGAGGCCGGCACGGGCTCGGGCATGATGGATTCGGGCCCTAACTGTGGTGGGCGGTGAAATCTGACAGGTGTACCACTACTGCTCTTGGTGGTACACTTGTCGTCGTGCCGACGGTGAAGCCCCGCTACCAGATAACCGAGACCGCTGACATAGGACGCGCCTTGGACATCGCAGCGCGGCGGTGGCCGGGCGAACCACGCTCCAAGCTGCTGGTACGCCTGGTCGAGGCCGGCAGCGCCGCCCTCGAGCGGGAAGGCAGTGACGCAGGCCGCCGCCGCCAGGAAGCGATCCAGGCCACGAGCGGCAAGTACGAGGGCGTCTTCAGTCGCACCTACCTGAGCGAGCTGCGTGAGGACTGGCCCGAGTGATCACCCTCGACGCCAGCGTGGTGGTAGCCCATCTCTCCCCGCACGATCCCCACCACCACGCCGCCACCGCCTACCTGGAGGAGGCGAGAGCCTCGGACTTCCTCATGCACTCGTTGAACCTCGCCGAGGTCCTCGTCGGCGGCGCCAGGGCAGGACGTGGCCAGGAGATGCTCGACGACCTGCTCGCCATCGGCATCCGGGTCGCGGAGCGCCCCGACGGCGAAGCGCTCCGGCTGGCCAACCTGCGGGCGAGCTCAGGCTTGAAGCTCCCCGACTGCTGCGCACTCGACACCGCGCTGTTCACCGGCTCCACCCTGGCCACTTTCGACAAGCACCTGGCCAAGGCGGCACGCCGGCGCCACGTCACCGTCGCCCCCGCTCCCGACCCCCAACCGCCGGGGTCTCCGTCCCGCTGACGGGCCTCCTTTGACCGGCGAGCGACGCCGACCGCAGCTGCCGTGCTCGTCTGGCCCGACGGCTGGCTACGTGCTTGCGGACACAGGAACCTGAATGGTGCCTAGGGAACCTGAAGACTCGAACTCATAGCACTGCAATGCTGACGTGTCCCAAGGCATGGTGCCACATCCTCTGTGGGCAGCCTTTTTCCGTTCTCGGTGCAGGGTTACAGGGAACCGCCGGTGGGCTCAGTACTCGCCCTTGATGACGAAGTACGAGCCGCGGATCGTCCCGGCCAGCTTCGACTTTTGTCGCGCGAATTTGAAGGCACCGAGTTCGGCGGGGACCTCCATGCCTTCGGAAAGCTTGAACCCAACCGCTCGCTTCTTCGGGTCGTCGCGAGCGTACATAACGTTTATAGAGAGCCCGTTCTCGTAGAAAACGTACGGCCACCGGACGTTCTCGACCTCGACGGCAGCTACCTCCAACGGGGGCGAGGCGATGGCGATATCGCGCTCCACCTTCAGGATGCGATGGACCCAGTCGACGATCTCTTTGGCCCCGTCCGCCGGTTCGACGGTGAACACGAAGTCATACTTGTTCTTGAAGTAGCGAGCTTCGTTCGCCCGCAGGCCAGCCAGCGCAGGCGCCACCGGGGACGACTCCAGGCCGGTGGTGGACACGTTGACGAAGTCGACCGCGTAGCTCATGGCGTCGCCATCGTACGCGAGGGCCCCGCAATCAACACAAACCGCCCAGGAGAGTGAGCGTGCCGCGCCAGGTCACGCGGTGCTGGATCGGCCGCCAGGCCATGTCACCGATGTGGACGAAGTCCTCCGGAACGGCACCGATCAGTGCGGGCACCCAGTCAAAGCGGGTGAGCTTGCCAACCAAGCTGTCTTGGTGGGCGATCTCGAAAAACCGACTGGCCCCGCCCTCCTCGTGGGGACTTGTGACTGACACCAAGGTCGCCAAGTCAGCTGAGCCTGCGTCGGTAACGGACCTCTGTCATGGGGAAGCCACGGCTGCTGTCCTCTTTGCTCGCCCCGTCGGGGGCCAAGCCGGCCGCCTCGTAGAAGCGGCGCGCCCGCTCGTTCGTGCCCAGCACCCAGAGCGTCGCCTCTGTAAACCCAGAGCCCGGGAGGCTCTCGAGGGCTGCGCTCATGAGCGCCCTGCCAAGCCCCCGGCCCCAGAACTCGGCGAGCAGGTAGATGGCCCGCACCTCCCCTTGCGCGCTGGCATCTTCATCGCGCGACGGCCCGACGCTCGCGAAGCCGACCACCTTGCTGTCTGCTTCAGCGACGAAGACCGCCTCGCCTGCTTGGTGGCCCTCGCTCAGGTAGTCAGCCCAGGCTTGGCCCCGCTGGACGGGGTCGAGCCCGTCCAGGTAGTCCTCGGGGACGAGGCCCTTGTAAGCCGCCTGCCACGAGCGGACATGTACCAGCCCGATGCCCCTTGAGTCGCCCACAACAGCGAGCCGGATGTTCACAACTTCGATCGTGCCCATCGTGGGCGACCAACGAACCAGGTCCACCCTCTTCTCGCCACGGGCGACTACAACTGGGTTGTGGCCACCAAGCTCTCACGTTCTCCGTCGAAGCCGGCGCCGCTCACTCTCAGCCTCGACGACCAGCTGAAAAGGTTGTTGGCCGACTGGCGGCGCCGGGAGGGGCGTTTGCCGACGCTCGCCGAGGTGTCGGCGGCGATGGGCTGGGCCCCCGAGGAGGCTAGGCGCCAGGTCGCTGCGCTGGGCGCTCGCCGACCTGACAAGGGCACAGACGACCAGGCACCGCCACAGCCAAAGCAAGGGCCCGGGCAGAAAGGGCCCGGGCAGAAAGAGGCGGTGGGCCGACCGGCGGACCGCTTGGCACGGGCCGCCTGGTACGCCCTGCGCCGGGAGGGGCACACCCCCACCGAGGCCGCCGTGCGAGGCCGTGTGGCCACCTGGGCCGAGAGCAAGGCAGCCAGGAAGGCCCGAGCTGAGCGCGCCCGCCAGTTCGTCGAAGCCGATGGGGCGAGGGCAGCAGAGTGGGTTCGGGCGTGGCGGGCCGAGCACGGAGAAGGGCCGCTCTGGTCAGAGCTCTGTGCGGCGATGGGCTGGCCGTGTCGGTTAGGCGAAGCGACGGTCCGCGCGCTGCGCGACGCCGGGTGGGTCACCTTCACCGAGGAGACCCGCTCGCTCGACGTGCCCTGCGGTGCCGGCCACCAGCCTGGCGCGGGGGCTGACGGCACGGTCCTGTGAACCTCAGGCAGCTCGGCTGCTGAACAGGGCTCACCTCGCCACCTCCGGGGGACTGCTCGCGCGCCCTCCGCCTCGGCGTCGCGCCCGGCGCTCTACGTCCAGAGGTCGAGAGCTGGAGCCCGACAAGCTCCGCCGGTGCCTCCCCCGAGGAACGGCAGGAGCGAGGGCTACCGGCGACCAGGTCCTCCCGCCCGTCGGTTGTCTATCGAGCAGGCGGCCGGCGCTCAACCAACTCGTTTCTCGGTTGACGAAGTCGACGGCCGGGCTGGCCGACCTCGGCAGGCCCGAGGTGACCAGCGACCAGCTGGCCCCGGCGTCCGCCCCTGGTTCCACCCACAAGCAGCGCTCAGGAGTTCTTGCCGTGACGGCAGAGTTGCCCGTCTTCGTGGGCGCCAGCCGCCCCCGCTACCGCAGCGGGAACCAAGGCCCCGTCGCAAGGGTTCAGAGGAGGATGACGTCTGGCGCGAAACGGCCTGCCTTCTGGGCCTGCTGTGCATCCCTGGTGGCGAGCCTGTGCGGCCCCCTGCCCGCGGCCGCAAGCAAGGCTTCGGCCGAATCGACGACGACCACGACGGTGCCTTCGTTGCCGCTTGACATCGTCTCGCGGGGGACGGCCAGCGTCCCTCCACCCAGCGTTGTGGCATCGGCGGGGCCGGCGAGCGGCCAGATAGGCCTGGTCTTCACGTCCGCGCAGACGGGCTACCTGGCCGCCGTCCCCGAGCCCCAGACCTCTGGCTATGCCGCTGGCGCCACGAGCGTGCTGCAGCGCACCACCGACGGCGGGGAGAGCTGGGCGACGGTCTGGCGGGGCCGTGACATCGTGCTCCATTGGGTGGGGACGATCGCCGGTGCGGTGGTCGCCGCAGGCGTGGGGAGGCGTGGCCCGCTCCTCGTGGAGAGCGCCGACGGCGGGGACTCCTGGCACGAGGTACCGGTTGCGATCTCTCTCCCGACGGCAACTGCCCGAGCCGCCCAAGGCGGTGGTGCCGCCTGGTACTGGGCCACCTCGACGCTGTACTTCGCCAACCAGCGGGTGGGCTTCGCCTACCCGAACGCCATGTACGGCGAGGACGCAGCGTCGCCGGGGCTGCTCTTCCGCACCACCGACGGGGGCCGGCGTTGGGCGCCCGTGCCCTTCCCCGGCGGCACACCCAGCGGAGGGCTCGCCTTCGTCGACGCCACCCACGGCTTTGCCACGGGACTGAGCGCGCTCTCAGCCACCGGCTCGGAGCTTCGTCGCTGTACCAGCCAGATCTGGCGGACCTCCGACGCCGGGGCCAGCTGGCGGGCGGTCCCCGGGACGTGCGCTGGCTACATGCTCACCTCGCTTTCGTTCCCCACGCCCGGCCGGGGCTACGCGGGCGGAGGCAACTACGCCAAGTACGGCCTGGCCCCCCAGCTCGCGGTGCTGTCGACGGCCGACGGGGGCCGCCGCTGGTCACAGGTGTTCGCCACGGCCAAGAGCGCGGCCGTACCGGGCGAGGGGTACGGGGGGCCGTTCGGCGAGCTGCATTTCTACGATGCGACGCACGGCGTGGCGTTGGCCGGCGGCTGCACCATGGGAGCCAATGGGCCGTGCCAGGGCCAGGTCTGGTGGACAAGCGATGGCGGGCGGTCCTGGTCCGCCCAGGACGAGCGGGGCTCGCAGCTGGCGGTCGCCGGCCATAGCGGTGCCTGGCTGGCCGGGGGGACGCCGGGGTCCAATGTCCTGTGGCGTTCCGGCGATGGGGGCCGCTCCTGGGCCCCGGTGGCCAGCACCGGCAAGGCGAGGCTCTCCGGTCTTCTGGCGGCGGGCGAACAGCTGTGGGTGGGCACCGAAGCGGGCCAGTTCATTAGCGAGGACGGCGGCCAGGCCTGGCACAGCGTCCCCGCCGCTGCCATTGCCGCCGAGGGCGGTCCCCTTGGGGGCCCGGTGGCCGAGCTGGGAGCGTCGGGGCTGGTCGTAGTCCAGACAGGGGTGAGCACGGTTTGGGTGAGCGACGACGGGGGCCGCACCGGGCAGGCGTTCGCAATAGCAGGCCTCGGCGAGGCCGGGACCTCTGCGGTTTCTTTCGCCAATAGCGAGGACGGCCTGGCACTGGGAGAGGGGAGCTGCGCCGCGTTCAAGCCTGTCACACCGCCGATCTCGTTCCCGTTGCGGCGCAGCACCGTGGTCGCGACCGACGATGGCGGGGCCAGCTGGCAAGCCGTGGCTACCGTCGACGTCGCCGGCTATGGCGGGCTGGCCTACAGCCAGGCGCTGGCCGTCGTGGCAGCGACGTGCGCCAAGGGCATCGCCACCAGCACCGACGGCGGGCGCATCTGGAGCTACTGGAGCGTGGCCGCCGACCTGTCGGGCTGCCAGCAACCGAGCATCAGCGGAGAGACGGTCGCCCTTTCCTGTCCCAGCTACGTCGCTGGCGCCGCCACCCTTCGCCTACTCGTCAGCCAGGACGGAGGCCAGCATTGGTCGGTCTATCGGCTGAGCGGCCCCGGGGCCCAGTACGTCCAGGGCATTGTCGCCTCGGGGCCCGGGACCCTCTGGGCGTACGGGCAGGCCACTGACGAGGTGTGGCGCAGCACAAACGGCGGCGCGACCTGGGGCCCGGTCGACCTGGGCCTGCCGGTCCGACCATGACCGGTCTCTGCCGCAAGAAGGTGGCGTGCACGGGCGAAAACCCTCGGCGTAGGCGACGGCTACGACGCGGCTGAGACAGAGTTCCTCGACGCCGTGGTCGACTACGCACAACCCTGGGTGGAGCGCCTGCGGTTTAGATCGGAA
>JAJYMM010000048.1:0-1032 GCA_021787035.1 Actinomycetes bacterium | reverse complement strand
GGTCGACCTGGGCCTGCCGGTCCGACCATGACCGGTCTCTGCCGCAAGAAGGTGGCGTGCACGGGCGAAAACCCTCGGCCCCACCTACAACCGCTAGCCCGGCGGGGCTTGGCAACGGGGTCCAGTGCGCGCCTTCGTCGGCAGACATCAACAGCTGGGCGTAACTGGGGCTCATGATGAGGGCTGGTTCCAACCGGGTCTGGGCACCTGCCTCCGCGCTCGTCACGACCGTACGCCGTAGGTGGTGGTGGTCTGGTGCGTGGCAGGAGGACGCGAACTTACAGCGTGGCCGTGTTGACCGATCCGGCTCGTGTGGGCTCGTCCGGACTGAACAGGTGTTTTGCCCCAACTGACCGGCCCCTATGAGGCCTTATGGGGCTCTATTATAGAGCGCCTATGATCACGTTGTGATCGGCCGCCCCGCCCCGTGGCGAGGGAGGCGGGCAGCGCAGGACGGGCTATCGTGCGGGGAGTAATCGCGATCGCGGGCGACACCGACGTGGGTTGCGAGCCGTCGGGCAGCCCAGGTGCTTGTCTTGGGTCCTGGGTTCTCCAAACCCGTCCACCAGGCACTGCCGGTCACCGACGAGCTGGGCGGGAAGGTGGGGCTACGCCTCGGCAGGGTTGACTTGGAGAGGCTTCCCAGCCGCAGGTTCAGGAGCGGGAGGTTCGGGGAGTGGCTCGCCTCGCCCGCTCCAGCGTGACCGATGTGGCCGAGACGTTCGGCGCCGCGCCAGAGCTTAGGCGGCGGTCGCGCAGCCCCTGCTGGCTCCACAGGGATATGGCCGTCCCGGGCCGAGCTTCGCAAGGTTGCGGCGCAATGCGATGGCGTCTCCGGCGAACGACCACCGTGAAGGCCGCCGTGGCTTCTTCCGATCGGTGGGCATATATGATGTCTCTGGACAATCGCCTGTGATCGGGACGGACCTCATCGGACGATGAAGTGAACCGGGCCGGCACTCGTCGAGCCTCGCGGGGATGCCAAACCCGCCCGTGAACCCTCAGCTGCCGACCGAGGAGCATTCCATGAGC
>JAJYMM010000016.1 GCA_021787035.1 Actinomycetes bacterium | reverse complement strand
CGTCGTGATCACCAAGCATGGGCGACCGAGCGTGGTAGTGCTCGCAGTTGAAGACCTCGAGGCGCTCGAAGACACGCTCGAGCTGCTGTCGGATGCCGACGCGATGGCCGACCTCCGAGAGGCTGCAGCTGCCCGGCGGACCGACCAGACGATCGAGCTCACCAAGGAGGAGGCACAGGCCCGCTGGTCCCGTGGATGAGTACAGGCTGCGTTGGTCTCCACCTGCGGTTCGCCATCTCGACCGTCTCGCGGCTTCCTCACCACGAGTCGTAGGGGCCGTCGTCGAGTTCTGCTTCGGCCGTCTGATTGCCAACCCTCACCGAGTCGGGCATCCTCTCGGACGGGAGCTCGAAGGCTGGTACAGCGCGCGAGTCGGGGCGTATCGTGTCATCTGCTGCATCGACGAGGACGAGCGCGTCGTCTACGTCGACCGAGCCGACCATCGAAGCGATGTCTATCGCCCCAAGTGAGCATGTCCACCGGGCTCTCACGGTTCGAATAGCGACGCAAGGTCTTCTCGCGGGTGGACCGTAGTCACTCGTATTCGAACTCGCCTGACGTGCAAGGACGACTCAGAGCACTCGCGGAGCTGCGCTGTAGCGATCTGTAGCCCCAAGTGCTACAATGCAGGTGGAGGCGACCTTCGACGCCATCGCGTTCGACGCCCCCGCTGCCCGTAGTTACGGTCAAGTCGTCGCCGCGGTCCTGGCGATCGGTCGTCCCCATCGTCGCCGCATTGCCGACCTGCTCATCGCCGCCACGGCGCATGCCAACGGGCTGCCGCTCTACACGCGAAATCCGGACGACTTCGACGGCCTCGGGAGACTGATCGAAATCATCGGTGTGTGAGATCCGGCTGTCCGGACCCAGCGCTCCTACACGGAGCTCGAGTAGCGACCTTCGGTCGCGAAGTCGGTGGTCTTGGGGTCGGCGGGCCACCGCCACGATCTCTTCAGGGGTGAACAGGCTGACCGACCCTGCGGCAGCTTGCATCCCGTTGCGCGCCCCGGCGATGGCTCGCTGCTCCCTGGGCTCGACCAACTCGGAAGGGACCATGAAACTTGCCACCAACGTCGAGCCCGTTGCCAGCCCGGCCAGTAGGGCCAGCGTCGCTTCGGTCGCCTCTTTGCTCAGGTACATGACCACGCCGCTCGACGCCACCACCGCCGGCCGTCCCTGGTCGAAACCGGCCGACCCCAGCTGCTCCCACCACGGTCCCTCGAAATCCACCGCCACGAAGTGCAGCCAGTTCGGCGTGTCGAATCCCTCCTCGGCCAGGCGTCGATGTCGGGCAGGTCGAACTGCGCCAACCGGCGTAGCCCCCCGGGCGGAGCTCGCCGCATCCTTGCGCCAAGCCAAGTTCGAATAGCGACGTACGGTCGCGAATTCAGTGGGCCGTAGACACTCGTATTCGAACTTCGACGACCTGCGGCTTCGCCTTCAGCACCTCGGCCAGAGCGGCCTGTAGGTGGCAGGCCTGTGACGACTATCGCTTCTCTGAGGGTGGCGAAGGCCGAACGGGGGGCTTCTGCCCCTTCTCGATGTAGCCGATGAGATCCTTGTTGGGCCGGAAGGGAGGTGGCTCCGGCCGACTCTTGGCCGGCGGCGGGGCCGGTGCGCTCTGAGGTGCCTTCTCGTCAGGCATGAGGCCGGCCTCCCACGGCGACGAGTATACCGGCGACAACGAGGGCGGCAGCGATCGCCAGAGAACCCACAGCAGCTCGAACTCGCCATCCTTTCTGCTTCACCAGGGTCGCGGCCTCCTCTACCATCACGATTTGCGTATCGAGCAGCTCCAGGCGCGTCTCCGCCTCTGACGCGGTGAGATTGCTTTGCCGGAGTCGCTCCACCTCGAGCACGATCGCCAGCGATGGCAGCTGCTGTTCCTCGTCCACTTCGACGAGGCTACGAGCAAGGTGTGACTTCGGATCGAAGTGCCATGCTCGCCGACCGGCAGTTCGAGTCCGGCAGGGAGTGCCCGTTGGCCGACCCGCATGACCAGTAGGACTCTCGCGGGAATTGTGGTGGGCCGTAGGCACTCCTATTCGAACTTCGACGGGATCCGAGAACGGATCAGCGACGTGGCTCGTCTGCTGGTAGCAACGTGAAACGACCACCGGCGAGGGGTCGGAGCGTTCGGAAGTGGCGCTCGTCGAAGGTGAGCAGTCGCCGGGTCTGGTGACGATGCGCCGCAACGACCACGCTCAGGTCGGCGAGACCAGCATCAAGATTTTCGTAGCGGCGTTCAAGATCTGCGATGACGCCGTACTCGTCCGGTTCAAGGTGAGCGACGACGAACCGACCAGCGGCGAGATCTTCGATGAAGCCGAGGCGAGCACCGCGCCCGAGCCGACGCCCGAGCAAGTAGTCGACCTCTGCGGTAACGGGAGCCGGAACTACAAGCTCGCCTGGCTCCTCTCGCAGTACCGCCTCTACAGCCGAACGCAGGCGGTCGCGCCGATCTGCGACCGCGATAAGAGGAGCGGCGTCGAGGACGACCGTCAATCGCCGAAGCCCTCGAGCAGCTCACCCTCCGGGACATCGGCGATGGAACCACCGGGACCATCGGCGATGCCGATGAGCGCGAAGTTCCTGTCCCCTTTACGTTCGGGCTCGTAGAGCCGGATCGCCCGGCGAATGACCTCTGCCTGAGACGTCCCCTCGCGGTCGGCGAGCGCGGCAAGTCGAGCAATTTCTTCCGAGGTCAGGTAGACACTCGTCTTGTGCACCTACGTAGGGTATCATATAGGGCACTCGATCAGTGGTCGGTCGAGGACTCGAACTTCGCGATTCAGGTGCCGGTCGCCGTCGTCAACGGTCGCCTTGGGCCGCGTTCCGCCGATGCTGGTGCCGTGGACAAGCGACAGAATGTTGACGCACTACACCCCCTCCGGGGGCCCGGCTATCGTTGTGGCCCAGGTCCTTGTGTTGGCTACGACTATGGCTACGACTATGGGTACGGCTACCAGTACGGGCCTCGCTTCAGGGCGAACCGCCGTCCACGCAGCGAGGACTTGGAGGGGTACTTGGACGAACAAGAAGCTGAACTTGCGAAGGTGAAGGCAGGGCTTGGCGCCCTGTGCCGCGGACGCGAGGCGAGGGCTTGAGCTCTCCTGCCCCTGGCGAGGGCGCTCGGGCCGGTGTAGGCGGGCCCACCGGGCCCACCGTGGTCGCCATACCAGTAGGCGAGGACGGTCAGGTGGGCCCGTGGGGGCGTGCGCACAGGGTCGTCATTGCGACCGTGCAAAAAGGCACTGTCTTTGGATGGGAGGAGTGCGAGGTCGGCTGGGATGCCTTGCATGACACCGGGAGCGGCGCCGCTCACCATGCACGGGTGGCTCGCTTTGTGAAGGAACGTGGTGTGCAGGCGGTGGTTGCCCACCACATGGGCGAAGGTATGCGCCAAATGCTCGAGCGCATGCACCTCCAGGTCCACCTTGGTGCGAGTGGGGAGGCACGCGAGGCCGCACGGCTCGGCGAGTTGTCACCGCCGGCCCCTTAGGCCGCTGGGGCGCAGCGCTCCAACCTTGCGCCTGGTCTGACCTCCTCCCAAAGTGACCTGGCAGGGACCTTGGGCCCTGTTGGCGAGCACTTCCCGAGCCCTACGATTACTGGCACTCGGCACAAGTTTCTTCCCTGTTCGGGGGGAAGGTCGCAAATGTCTGTAAGCAACCAGGGTCATGGAGGCGGTGTGGGCAAGGTCCCGCCCCGTCCCGGTGGCCGTCCCAACAACTCGGCGGGCAACAAGACGGCGGTGCCACCTCGGCCCTCGACGAAGACCGGCGGGGCCTCGGGCTCTCGCGGGTCGGCTGGTCGTGCTAACTCTCGGCTCTCGGCGCGCCAAATCGAAGAACACAGGCACCGGCGCAACATCAACGCGGCCCTCGGTGCAGCCGGCGTGGTCGTCGTTGTAGTCATCGTGATCATTGCCATCTCCCTCACGGGGACGACAAAGAAGCCCAAGCCCGCTGCGGGTTCGGTGAGCGGCCAGTACGACATCCCGGCGAGCACCGTGGCCAAGGTGGAGGGCGTACCGGTCAAGGCCCTCGTGGCGGCGGCAGCGGCCGTACCTCGCTCTGCCTGGTCGGCCGCCAAGGCCGGCGACGCCGTGCCGCCTCAGGCCCTCCCTGTGGGCAACAAGGCGCTGATGGACGGGACAAAGCCACAGATCCTCTATATTGCCGCCGAGTACTGCCCGTTTTGCGCCGCCCAGCGTTGGGCACTGGTTATGGCCCTGTCGAAGTTCGGTACTTTCAGCGGGCTCCGGGGGACTTCCTCTTCTCCCACCGACGTTTACGCGAGCACGCCGACGTTCAGCTTTTACAATTCCACGTTCACGAGCAAGTACCTGTCGTTCGTCGCCGTCGAGACGGAGAACAACGCCGGCGCCAAGCTGCAGGACCTGACCAAGGCCCAGACGTCGTTGCTCAACAAGTGGGACGTGCCGCCCTATGTGGGCTCGGCCCAGCAGAGCGGCTCGATCCCGTTTTTATATATGTCGGGCAAGTACCTGATGATCGGCTCGCAGTACGACGCGGGGGCGCTGTCTGGCATGCAGTTCGCCAGGGCCGCTGACTACTTGACATCTGGCAGCAACGTCACCTCCAAAGGAGCTGATGCTGCGGCTGGCTACCTCGTCGGCGACATTTGTGCCCTCACCCACGGCCGGCCCGCGTCGGTATGCTCGCAGCTCCCCAAGAGCCTGGTCGGGATAACCACCAGTTCACACTCCACTACCAAGGGCTCGGAAACGACCCCGAACAAGCCGGCGAAGGGCTCTTAGGGCCGTTTCGCTCCTATCTCATTCGTCCCCGAAGCCCCCGATCGGGTGGTGCTCTAGGATCGTGGTCAGTGCTCGCGGTGCATGCGTCATGGTCCTTGGGCGCCGGCGACGCCATGGTCCTTTGGGCCGAGGACAGCTCGTTGGAGGCCGTTCACGGCACCAGTGCTGCCGCCGCGGCGGGCTCTGTCAAGCGCTCGGGCAAAGCGCCACCCGGCGCGTCGGGTGCGGCTACGGCTAGGCGCGCCAAGAGGCCGGCGCGCCCTCGCCCCGAGAGCCACCCCTTTGCCGCTTCGTTGGGACAGTTGGCCGTGGCTTTGGCCGGTGCCGGGGCGACGGTGGCCGGCGCGACCGCCGGGGCCTTGGAGGACCGCGCTGTCGTATGGCTCCCGGGCACTCGCCACACCCCTTTGGCTTCGCCCCAGCTCGTGCGGGAGGGCGATGGGACGTGGGCACCCCCAGCGGGCGGCGAAGAGGCGACGGGGCTGTGGCCGTTCGAGGTCCCGGTGCTGCGCTTGGCCGCTGGGCCGGCGCTCGACACGGTGCTTGCGTTGGCGACCTACCAGTCGGCCGACCTGGCGCCGGGTGCCTCGGTCAAGTCTTTTGCTGCCCTGGCCGGGCTCGCCCTCGAGGTGGTGGCGGGCGGGCGGGTGCTGCCGGGGCTGGGCGCCCCCTCGCCCGGCGCGGGCCAAGGCGCCCGCTCGACCGCTCGGGGGGCCGCGAGGGCGGGCCCACGAAGGGGCGAGGCCTCCGTGGCTCAAAAGGGCTCGCAGAACGCTTCACGCTACGTCGCGAGGTGGTCACCGGTCGGCGGTGGCAGGGACGAAGAGCGCCTCCACCTCCTGAGCGCATCGCTCCCGGCGATCTGCCGTTCCCTCGACCAGGGCCCCCAACTTGGAGGGGGTGGCGCGCTTGGGGCCGACCCGGAGAGGCTCGTGCGCGAGGCGTTCCAGGCGTTCGTCGACGCCGTGTGCCGCGAGGCGCTGGCAGGAGCGCGCCGCTCCGTTTTCGGCGTGGCCCTCGGGGCGACCGCTCGGAGGAGACCGGCGCCAGAAGCATGGTTGGAGGCGCTTCGAGCGCCGGGCCCGCTGGTCGATGCCGACGCAGGCGAGTTGGCCAAGCTCGAGCGGCTGGTCGCAGAGTGGCGGGCGGGGGTGGCGGGCAGGGGAGGGCCGTGGCGGCTCTGCTTCAGGGTGTGCGAGCCCAAGCTCGTGGACGAGGAGCCCTCCGGGGCGAGCGACGGCGGGAGTGGCGAAGCTTGGCGCATCGAGTTGCTCCTCCAAGCGAGCGACGACCCGAGCCTGGTCGTCGAGGCGGGGGAGGTGTGGCGTTGCGGCGCAGAGCTGCGGAGGGCGTCGCGCACGGTGGAGGCGCCCCACGAGGTGCTGCTCGCAGAGCTCGGGCGGGCGCGCTGGGCTTACCCTGAGCTCGGGGAGGCCCTCCGCCGGGCCGCACCGACCGAGCTTCAGGTGGACCTCGCCGGCGCGTACAGGTTCCTGACAGAGGTGGCCCCTGCTTTGGAGGTCGCCGGCTTCGGCGTTCTCTTGCCGGCCTGGTGGCGCCACCCATCGTCGCGCCTGGGTGCCCGCCTGCGGGCCCGGACGGCGAGGCCTCACGGGGGTGCCGGCGGGGGCCTCCTGAACGGCGACGGCCTGCTGGCTTTCGACTGGCAGGCGGCAATCGGCGAAGAGAAGCTCGGCCTAGGTGAACTGGAGCAACTGGCCCGCCTGAAGGCACCTCTCGTACGCGTACGGGGAAGGTGGCTCGAGCTGCGGGCAGGGGAGGCCCAAAAGCTGGCCGAGTTCGTGCGTTCGGGGCGCCGGCCGGGCGAAGGGCGCACCATGAGCGTGGCGGAAGCGCTGCGCGCCGCGGCCGGCGTGGACGAGGCGGTGGACGGGGCCCCGGTGCTCGGGTTCCCGGTGCTAGGGGTCGAGGCCGACGGCCTCCTCGGCGCTCTCCTCCGGGGTGAGTTGGCGGACCGGGCCGAGGTGACGGGTACGCCGGCGGGCTTTGCCGGAGAGCTGCGGCCCTACCAGCAGCGCGCGGTGGCGTGGATGGGGCTCTTGGAGCGCACTGGCCTCGGTGCGTGCCTCGCTGACGACATGGGCCTTGGCAAGACGGCCATGGTCCTCGCGCTCGTTCAGGCGGGCCGAGGAGCCCAGGGGGCAAAGGCGCGAGGCCGCGGGGGCCCCAAGGCGCCAGGCCCGACCCTTGTCGTGTGCCCGACCTCGGTCGTGGGCAACTGGAAGCGCGAGGCCGAGAAGTTCGTGCCCGAGCTGAAAGTGACTGTGCACCACGGCAGCGGCCGCGCGCGTGACGCCAAGTTTTCCGAACAAATAGCCGGCGCGGACATCGTCATAACGAGCTACTCCCTGGTGGACCGTGACCGCGCCGCCCTCGGCGCGCTGCGGTGGTCGCGAGTAGTGCTGGACGAGGCGCAAAACGTGAAGAACCCCGAGGCAAAACAGACAAAAGCTGTCCGTGGGCTCCCGGCTACGCGCCGCATAGCGCTCACGGGCACGCCAGTCGAGAACCATTTGGGCGAGCTCTGGTCGATCATGGAGATCCTGAACCCTGGCCTGCTCGGCTCGGCTGGTGCCTTCCGGGACAACTTCGCCGTGCCGATCGAGCGCTACCGCGAACCCGAGGCAGCCGAGAAATTGCGTGCTCTCACCCAGCCTTTTATCCTTCGCCGGCTGAAGACCGACAAGAGCATAATCTCCGACCTCCCGGAGAAAATGGAAATGAAGGTGCTCTGCAACCTTACCCGTGAGCAGGCGACCCTCTATAGGGCCGTCGTGGACGAGATGCTCCAAAAGATCGACGAGGCGGAGGGTATCGAACGCCGTGGCCTCGTCCTCGCCACGATGCTCCGCTTGAAACAAGTCTGCAACCACCCGGCCCATTACTTGGGCGACGGTTCCGCCCTAGCAGGGAGATCCGGGAAACTCGAACGCACCGTTGAAATCCTGGACGAGGTCCTCCAAAGTGGCGAGAGGGCGCTCGTTTTCAGCCAGTACGCCGAGATGGGGACGATGCTGCGTTCCCACCTCGCCCAGAGGCTCTCCTGCCAAGTGGGTTTCCTCCACGGCGGCTTGCCGCGTGCCCAGCGCGATCTCCTCGTCGCGCGCTTCCAAGAGAGCGACGACATCCCTGTCCTGGTGCTCTCTTTGAAGGCTGGCGGCACCGGGCTCAACCTGACGGCCGCGAACCACGTCGTGCACTTCGACCGCTGGTGGAACCCGGCGGTGGAGAACCAGGCGACCGACCGTGCTTTCCGCATCGGCCAGCACCGCAACGTGCAAGTGAGGAAGCTCGTGTGCGTGGGGACTCTCGAGGACCGCATAGACCAGATGATCGAGGCGAAGAGAGAACTTGCCGAGCGGGTCGTAGGTTCTGGCGAGTCCTGGCTCACGGAACTGACCACGGATGAACTCGCCGACGTGTTGCGCCTTTCTTCCGAAGCGCTGGGGGCGGCGTGAGCACCTCGCGCCGGCGCCCCCCAGCCGCTCGTGGCGTGAGCGCGGCCGAAGTCGAGCGGCTCCTCGGCCAGGTGGAGGCGGAACTTTCTCGTTCGTCGAAGGAAGCGTTGCGCAAGGTCGTCTCCGAGCTCACCGCGGCAGTACCAGAAGAAGACGAGGACTGGTCTGACGAAAGCACCTTCGCCCAACCAGATGGCGTCGGGAATAGGCTAGGAGACGACGAGGACGAAGAAGGACCGGGCGGCCCTTACCCATGGCGCGGCAGCGGCTTTTATACCCCCAAGGCCCCGATCAAAGTGGAGGGCGGTCTCGCGGCCAGGTCCAAAAGGGGGGCGATCGGCGAGACGTGGTGGTCGAAGAGGTTCCTCGACGCGGTGGAGCCCTACCTGGTCGGCGGCCGCTCGGGGCGGGGGCGCAGCTATGCCCGGCGGGGCCAGGTCGTAGAGCTGTCCGTTGCCCCGGGCCTTGTCAGCGCGCTCGTGCAGGGGACGAGGCGGGCGCCCTACCGGGTCCGTATAGCCATG
>JAJYMM010000230.1 GCA_021787035.1 Actinomycetes bacterium | reverse complement strand
AGCCTGGTCCCCACCAGGCCGCCCCACCAGGCCGCCCCACCGGGCCGCCCCACCAGGCCGCCCCACTGGGCCGGCCCACCGGCCCCGCCCACCGGCCCTCCCCAGCGGGCCGCAGACGTCGACCACACGGCCCGCCGTCCTATGGGCTCTCTCGGCACCGCGCTCACTGTGACAGGACCAAACCCCGGGCGGCACTACTACGCCTTGGCCGGAGCGCGCTTCTCCTTGATCTTCGCTGCCTTGCCCGTCCTGTCTCGCAGGTAGTACAGCTTGGCACGGCGGACGTCGCCCAAGGTCACAACCTCTATCCGGGCTACTGCTGGGGAGTGGACCGGCCAGGTCCGCTCGACGCCGACCCCAGAGCTCATCTTGCGCACCGTGAATGTCTCGCGCACCCCAGAGCCACGCCGTGCGATAACGGCACCTTGGAAAGCCTGCACGCGCTCCCGGTTGCCCTCCACGACCCTCACGTGCACCCTCACCGTGTCGCCGGGAGAAAACTCGGGGATGTCGTCGCGAAGGCTCTCAGCGTCTATCAGGTCGGTCGGGCCCATAGCCTCGACACGTTACCGGATCGAAACCCATCTCCGCGAGGAGTGCTCGTTCCTCTTCTGACAGGCCGCCCCGAGAGGAGATCAAGTCGGGCCGGCGCTCGAGCGTCCTAGCAATAGCCGCCGCCCTCCTCCATCGCCCCACCCTCCCATGGTCGCCGGAGAGGAGCACGTCTGGGACTCCCCATTCCCTGAACAGAGACGGTCTCGTGTACTGGGGGTACTCGAGGAGGCCTTCGGTGAAGCTCTCCTCTTCGCCCGAAGCGAGGTTGCCCATCACACCTGGTACGAGGCGCGCCACCGTCTCGAGCACAACCATGGCGGCAACCTCGCCGCCGGCCAAGACGTAGTCGCCGATGGAGATCTCACCGTCCACCAGATGGTCCGCCACCCTCTGGTCAACGCCCTCGTAGCGACCACACAGCAGCGAGAACCCCGGGGAAGCCGCCAGCTCGCGCGCCATCGACTGATCGAAGCGCACGCCCCCAGGGCCGAGGAGGAATAACGGCCTCACGGGAGCAGCCGCCTCGACTGCGGCGAAGACCGGCCCAGGCGCCAGCACCATGCCGGCCCCTCCGCCGAAGGGAGAGTCGTCGACGCTCCGGTGGGGGTCGTCAGCCCCGGCACGCAGGTCATGGACCCCGATCTCGATGGTCCCCGAGCGCCACGCCTTGCCGAGGAGACTGGCGCCGCACCAGCTGGCGACTAGATCGGGGAAGATCGTGAAGATCTCGGCCTTCAACGCAACCTCACCGTCGGGAGCCCCACTACCGGGCCTTCACCAAGAGGCCACCGCGTGCCGGCGTTCACAGTTCGAAGAGGCCCTCCGGCGCATCGACCATCACGCGGCCTGCCTTGGCATCAACGACGAAACGAAGCGGCACCAAGGCCCCGTCCTCCAGCACGAGGAGGTCGCTCGCGGGGTTGGCCTGCACCGCGGTCACCCGGCCATGCCGCTGGCCAGATATGCTCCACACCTCCGAACCGATGAGCTCATGTACCCAGAGCCCTCCGCCTTGTTCCCGCGCTTCGGCGTGCAGTTCGGCACCTGCTAGCTGCTCGGCTTCTTCCCTCGTCGACACCCCGGCAAAGCTCACCAGCCAGAAGCCCGAGGTGTCCTCTCGACCGTCGCGCTTGCCCGGCAAGGTACGTGACTTTTCGACGACGACAGGCGAACCCTTGCACCAAAGGGCGCTGCCCGGCGACATCCTCTCGGCCACGTTGCTCACCAGCCGCACGACCACCTCACCTCGGAGGCCGTGGGCACGAACCACATGGCCCACTTCGAGCAGCCGCTCTTGCACTAGTCGGCGATGTCTACCAGTACCTCTTCGCCGTCCCTGGTAGCGGCGGCGCGGGTGATAGCACGGATGGCTTGAGCAGTACGACCACGCCGCCCGATGACCCTGCCCACGTCGTCTGGAGCCACCATGAGGTGGAGACGTACAGCTTGGCCGTTCCCGCCACTGTCGGTGACCGAAACTTCGTCGGGCTGGTCAACCACCTGGCGGGCTATGTACTCGAGTACCGCCCTAGCGGTTGCCGCCGGCACGCGGTTGTAGGGGTCGCTCACTTCTGCGCCGACGCGTCAGGCTCGGTCGCGCTGTTCTTCGCCCCGTCTCGGGGTGCGCTCCGAGCGGTGCGCGCGAGCAATCCCTCGCTCTCCAGGATCCGGCGCACGCGGTCGGTCGGCTGGGCGCCCTCCTTCAGCCAACGCGAGACACGGTCGGCCTTCAACACGACCTTGCCTTCGGCTTGCCTTGGTGCGTAGTTGCCGACGACCTCGATGAAACGTCCATCACGAGGTGAACGGCTGTCCGCCGCCACCACGCGATACGTGGGCTGCTTCGTCTTTCCCATCCGCATGAGGCGGAGCTTTACTGCCATCTAGGTTCTCCTCGTAGTGGGCGCGACAAATATAGGCGCTATGAGCCGGCGCCCGGGGGCAGGCGGCCCGAAAGGGCTAGTCACCGGCGCTTCTTGCGCTTCCCGGCCGGCCTTTTCCCCGACGCTTTGGCCACGGATTTCGCCGAGCCGCGGCGTGCCATGCCCGCCAGCCCTGGTACCTGGCGCATGAAGGCCTGGGCCTGTTTGAAACGTTCAAGCAGCTCGTTGACCTGCTGGACGGAGGTGCCCGAGCCCGCGGCAATGCGGGAACGCCGCGAGCCATTGATGATCGCCGGGTTGGCTCTTTCCTCTGGGGTCATCGAATGGATGATCGCTTCGACCGGCTTCATCGCCGAGTCGTCGATCTGGGCGTTTTTGAGCTCTTTAGGCACCATCGGGAGCATCCCGATAAGGCCCGAGAGAGGGCCCATCTTTTTCACTGACTGGAGCTGAGCGAGGAAGTCGTCCAAACCGAAACGGCCCTCCGCGAGCTTGGCCATCGCCTGCTCGGCATCCTCGCGCTCGACCGCCTGCTCGGCGCGGTCGATCAGCGTGAGCACATCGCCCATACCGAGGATGCGCCCAGCCATGCGGTCTGGGTGGAACAGCTCGAAGTCCTCGAGCTTTTCCCCCGTCGAAGCAAACGCTATGGGCCTCCCGACGACTTCCTTTACCGATAGGGCCGCACCACCCCTCGCGTCCCCGTCAACCTTGTTCAGGATCACGCCGTCGAGCGCCAGGGTCTTGT
This sequence comes from Actinomycetes bacterium, assembly GCA_021787035.1. Classification (GTDB taxonomy): domain Bacteria; phylum Actinomycetota; class Acidimicrobiia; order Acidimicrobiales; family Palsa-688; genus JAJZYO01. The sequence continues at coordinate 5,606 of JAJYMM010000230.1, read as the reverse complement.
GAAATGCCTCCGCCGTGGCAACGGCGTCTTGGCCAGTCATGGCGTCGATCACGAGGAAGGTGTAGTGGGGCTGGACGGCCTCGGATATCTGGCGGACCTGCTCCATCATCTCGGCGTCCACCGTGAGGCGCCCTGCGGTGTCGACTATCACCACGTCCCGGCCCACCCTGGCGGCCTCGGAAAGGCCGCTCTTGGCGACCGCGACCGGGTCGGACGGCTCTGAGAACACCGGTACCCGTACCTGGGCACCGAGGACTCGTAGCTGCTCGACCGCCGCCGGCCGCTGCAGGTCGGCACCGACGAGCATGGGGTTGCGCCCCTGCTGCTTGAACCACCGAGCGAGCTTGGCCGCGTCTGTCGTCTTGCCGGCACCTTGAAGACCAGCGAGCAGGACGACGGTCGGCGGGCGCGACGCGTACGTGATCTTGAGGGCTGTGCCCCCAAGCACTCGGACCAGCTCGTCGTGAACAGCCCTTACGACCTGTTGGCCGGGCGTAAGGCTGTGAGAGAGATCACTGCCGATGAGGTCGGCACGCAGGCGCGAGACGATGTCACGCACCACGAGTAGGTTGACGTCCGCCTGGAGGAGAGCCAGGCGGATCTCCCGCAGCGCTTCGTCTACGTCATCGCCCGAGAGGCGGCCACGCCCGCGGAGGCGCGTGAAGATACCCTCCAAGCGGTCTGACAGGGCATCGAACATTGGGCTGCCATGCTACAACGGCCGCTCCCCATGCCCTCCCGCAGGTCGCCTGCCAAAGCCTAGAGCCCAGCTTCTGACACCCCGCCATCGCCTGCTACCCTGCCCCCATGGCCGCGGCCCCCTCCTCAGCCCGGTGGCCCAACGAGCGCACAAAGGGCCTGGTCGGCACCCTCCGCCCGCCGGCCAGCGGGCTCCCCGCCGGCGACGAAAAGCGCCGGGCCGTGCGTGAGATGTTTGACACGATCGCCGGCCGCTACGACCTGCTCAACCGGGTCAACTCGCTCGGCATGGACCGCGGCTGGCGCCGGCGCTGCGTGTCGGCTCTTGAGCTGCCTGCCGGTTCACTCGTCCTCGATGTCGCTTGCGGTACGGGTGACCTCTGCGACGAGCTGGCCCGGCAACGCTACAGGCCAGTTGGCCTCGACCTGTCCCCAGGGATGCTCGCTCAGGCCAGGGCAAGAACGGCCCATCGGGTCGATGCAGGGGCCCCTGGGCGCGGTGAACGGGGCCCGGCACCGGCACCCCTTGTACTCGCGGACGCACTTGGAGCACCTTTCCGGCCCGCCTACTTCGATGGTGCGGTCAGCGCGTTCGCTCTCCGCAACGTAGTCGACCTCGGTCAACTGTTCCGACAGCTCGCCTACGCCGTCCGCCCAGGGGGCCGCGTCTCCCTGCTCGAGCTCAGCCGGCCCGAATCGGCCGTCCTCAGGTTCGGCCACGGGCTCTGGTGCAACTACGCCGTCCCGCTCGTCGGGTCGCTTTTCTCCGATGCCCCCGCCTACCGGTACCTACCAAAGAGCCTGGCCTACCTACCCCCTCCCGAAGAGGTTGTCGGGATGCTCGAAGGGGCGGGGTTCGCTGCGGTCCAACACGTTCTGCTGGCAGGCGGGACATGTCAGATCTACCTGGCCACGGCTGGCCGGCATCTGGCACCGCGCACCTCTAGGAGGGGTGGCCCCGAAATGCCCGAAATGAGCGCCTCCAACGGCTCCAACGTGAGCGGCTCTAACACGGGCACGCCCAATGCAGGAACCGAAGGCAAGGCCGCACGCTCGTGACGCTCACGTCAGACCGCTACCGAGAAGGCTCCAATGACGGGGCCGGCGACGGCGCGCGAAGCGACGAAGGCGCCGGCGCTCCACCCGCTCCAGGTGCCTTCCTGGCGTCCAGCTTCCAGATCGACCCCGAGGAGCTCCCCGACCTTGTCCGAGCTGGGGGAGCACCGGGCGCGCTTCTGTTGTGGCGCAACGACCTCCGCATGCTCGGCGTCGGGCAAGCGTTCCGGATCTTGCTGCCGGCACCTTGGGCCAGCCCGGCCAACGCCGCTCGGGCAGGACGGGCGCTGCGCGGCATCTGGCAAGCCGGGGGGGAGCGCGGAGCCCGTTACGGCCCGGCTAGGCACCCTTCCGATCTCCGTATCCCAACCGGCGACGCCGCTCATGCCGGAGAGACCAGTGCCGGAGAGACCAGTGCCGGACCCTTTCCCGTCGGCCCGGTCGCGATGGGCGCGCTTCCTTACGACCCGTCCGACTCCGGCTACCTCGTGGTCCCTGAGCTCCTCATCGCTCGGAAGGGGGCCTACGCCTGGGCAACACTTGTCAGCCCAGCGCACGAGCAAGCCCCACGCCAAGCCGATGTCATGGAACGGGTACGTCGCCTCCGCGACGCCACAGCCCAAAGCGGGCCGCCCCCCGATGGCTTCACCCTCACGGCCCACATGCCACACCAGCAATGGATGTCCCTTGTCGAGCGGACGCTCGGCGAGTTCACCAACGGCAACATGGCCAAGGTGGTCCTGGCCCGGCGGGTCGACGTCGTAGCAAACCGACCATTCCTCTTGCATGACGTCTTGGCGCGGCTTGCATCGCTCTACCCGTCATGTGCGGTTTTCCGGGTGGCGGACTTCATCGGGGCTAGCCCCGAGATCCTCGTTCGCCGTGACGGTAAACAGGTGCTGAGCCACCCCCTTGCCGGTACCGCGGCGCGAAGCGGCGAGCAGGCAACAGACGAGGCGGTCGTCTCGGGCCTCATGACCTCGCCCAAGCACCGCCGCGAGCACCGGCTTGTCGTAGAAGCGATCGCCGCGCGGTTGGCACCCATCTGTGGAGCCCTCGACGTTCCAGCAGAACCTTCGGTACTTGCCCTCCGCAACGTTTCCCACCTTGGCACGCCCATCCGTGGCACTCTCCTCGGCGCCACACCCGACGCGGGCCCCCGCGATGAGCCTGTGACCGCCAGTGATAGCCACGGACCAACATCGAGACAGGCGCCCTCCACCGGACCGGATGCCACCGGACCGGATGCCACCGCCAGAGAGTTCCAGGAGAGCACCGGAGCACCCTCCGCATTCGAACTAGCCGCACTCCTTCAGCCCACCCCAGCGGTAGGCGGGCACCCAACGGAGGCGGCCATAGCGTGGCAGAGGGACAACGAAGGCTTCGACCGCGGCTGGTATGCGGGGCCGGTTGGCTGGGTAGATGCACGGGGTGATGGTGAATGGGTCCTCGGGCTGCGAAGTGCCAAGGTCAGCGGGCAAAACGCTTCCCTCTACGCCGGAAACGGGATCGTCGCGGGCTCTGACCCACAGGCAGAACTGGCGGAGACCCAGCTAAAGCTCCAGGCTTTGCTGGCGGCGCTCGTTCGTCCCTAAGCAACGCCCGCGCCTGTGCCCAGCGCGCGCCCGATCGCTTTTTCTATCTCCGACCAGAGCCGTTGGTGCAACGTCAGGTTGTCGTTCCGAGTGCCCTTAGCGACCCAAACACGCACGCCCCTTTTCGGCGGGACGGATAAGGCCTTGTGGAGGCCTTCCAGGTCCTCGAGGACATTCGCCTCCACGCCGTAACCACGAGCGAGCGCGACGAGGTCGGTTCCGTGAGGCGTCCCCCAGAGGCGCTCGAAGCGTGCCGCCGGCTGCGAGCTGGCCTGGGGCAGGAAACTGAAGATGCCGCCGCCGCCGTTGTCCAGGACCACGATGTCGAGGCTGAGTTCACGCTCGCGAGCCCAGAGAAGGGCCGAGACGTCATAGGCAAACGCCAGGTCGCCAACTAGGGCCACCACACGGGGTCCCCCATGTCGGAACGCCACCGGGCCAGTCACAGCCGCGGCCACCCCCAAGGCCGTGGAAAGTGTCCCATCGATCCCATTTGCACCGCGGTTTGAGAGCACCCGCAACCCCTCCCGAGGCCCACCCCACCATTCCACCTCCCTTATGGGCATGGAGGAGGCCACTACCAGGGTGCTGCCAACGGGGAGGAAACTGACGAGAGCACGAGCGATCGCCGGCTCACTGAGACCACGCTTGTTCGAAAGGACGGCGTCAATAGCCCCCTGTGCGGCCAACTCTGCTTGCCTCCACTGCTCTGCCCACCCGCCCTCTGGAGGCTGCCCGCCCTCTGGAGGCTGCCCGCCCTCTGGAGATGGATCTCCCGATGGCAACTGCTGCGCACCGTTCGATCGCTTCACATCGAGCGAAAGACCGGCAGCTTGGGCTACCTCCCGGCAGAATGCTTCAGGACCACAGGGCACCACACGATCAACCAGCCTGTCGGGGGCTGCCCACACGCCCCAGGGGTCAACGAGAACTTGAAGGCAGTCGAGGCCCGCCAACCATTCGCCAAGGACACGCGACGCCCAAGGGTGCCCGAGGCGGACCACAACATCGGGCCGCCAGTCGCGAAGGGCCGGCGCACGCAGCAGTGCGTCCGCGGCGCATATTGCTCCTTCGAAGCGGCACCCGCTCGTCGGGCTGGCGAGGACCGGCCAGCAAGTCGCCCGTGCCAACTGGCGAACGGCCTCTGGGTCCCCTGCACCCGAGCCGGCCACTACTAGCCCTCTCCCGCGACCTTCCGCTGCCACCCTGACCACCATTTCGACCACTTCGCGTGGGGCCGGCGGAGCTATGGCACGAGCAACGTCGTGCCATGGGGCACCTCCTGCGCGGCCTCTTGCAAGGAGGCTTGCAGCCGCACCAGCGCCGGCGCCGGGCTCTCCGGGGGCGTTGAGGTAGGACTCGGCCCTGCCAATGAGCGGCTCCCTGAAAGCCAGGTTGAGATGCACAGGCCCGGGCTGGCGCACTCCCCCCCGTGCTTCTGCAATGGCCCTGGAGGCAATCGACCGCCACGCCCCGGCGCCTGCAGCGCTAGGGACTCCCGGCGAGAATGCCCAACGGACGGCATCGTCGAAAAGGCCCTCCTGGCGCACGGTCTGAGGTGCAGCGCAGTCATGGAGCTCAGCCGGCCTATCGGCAGTGACGGCAAGCATCGGGACGCCGGAGTGGTGCGCCTCGATGACCGGCGCATGCAGTTCGGCAGCAGCCGTACCGCTCGTCGTCACCACCGGCGCGGGCACGCCGGATGCCAGCCCGAGGCCGAGGGCGAAGAAACCAGCCGAACGCTCGTCCAAAACAATATGGAGGTGCAGCCGGCCAGCCTCGGCCGTTTCGGCAAGGGCAACCAAAAGCGGCGTCGAACGCGACCCCGGAGACACCACGGCGTCCGTCACCCCCGACCGCACCCATTCGTCAACGACAACAGCGGCGAACGCCGCCTGCACGTCCTCAGGCGCGTAGCTGAAGGGTTGCATTCAGGCCGGTGATCCCATCGAGTAGAGAGCAAAAGAAGGCAATATCGACCGGTGGAAGGTTACACGCCGCTACCCGCGCACGCGTTCGAGCCCGCCGGTTTGACGACCGGCCCGCAGACGACCGGCCCGCAGACGACCGGCCCACAGACGACCGGCCCACAGACGACCGGCCCACAGACGACCGGCCCGCAGACGACCGGCCCGCAGACGACCGGCCCGCAGACGACCGGCCCGCAGATGACCGGCCCGCAGATGACCTGTCGGCACCCGCTCACACTCGTGGCCCTCCACGGGTTCACCCAGACCGGGGCATCATGGGGACCCC
>JAJYMM010000253.1 GCA_021787035.1 Actinomycetes bacterium | reverse complement strand
CTCGTCCAAGGCCGCCGGCTCAGGGACCCTCCGACGCAGGTCGGTGGCAGAAAGCTCTGCCACCTCCGAGCGGATCGCCTCTACGGGCCGGAGGGCCCAGCCCGTGAACACCCAGACAAGCAGCCCGACGAGGAGTGCGAGGAGCGGTAGCGCTATAGCCAAGGAAACACTGAGCACATGGACGGCGTGGTCGGCGGCACCAAGCGAGTAGGCCACGAGCACGGCCCCGCGCCCTCGGCCGGCGGCGAAACCCACGGCAACTACGACGAAACGTTCGTCGAGGTTCAAGTCGATGTGCCTCGGGCGCCTCACGTGGAGCACCACGCCCATCGCCTGGTACGAGCCTCCCGGGGCAGGGAAAAAGTTGGCCATCTCCGGCTGCCCCGCTATGTCCCTGCTCGAACGAAGCACCCTGCCGCCAGGCCCGACCACCTGGGCGGCCATGGCCCCCTCAGAGATAGGGAGGAAGCCCTTTGCGCGACGGGCGTTGACCGGGAGACCTCTGTTGCTTATCACCGATGAGATCGCCATGGCTTCGGCGCGTGCCGTATTGGCGGCGCTTTGGTAAAGAGAAGCCCTGAGAAGCGACGTCACACCCAAGCCGAAGAGCGAGAAGGCGGCACCGACGATCACGACCGACACCACGGCGGAACGGGTCCGCGCCGTGCGAGACCAGCCGAGCAGCCGCCGAAAGGCGCGCTCAGCCATGGACCGCCTCATCCTCGGCGGCCGCCAAGCGGTAGCCATACCCCCGCACGGTCTCTATGGAGTGCCGGTCAAAGGGAGCATCCACCTTCTTTCGCAAGTAACCAATGTAGACCTCGACTATGTTCGGGTCACCCGCGAAGTCAGCGCCCCAGACCTTGCGCATCAGCTCTTCCTTTGCCACAGCCTCGCCGCGGCGCGCCAGGAGCTCTGCAAGGATGCTGAACTCCCTCTGCGAGAGCTCTATATCGGTCCCACCCCGTGCGCAACGGCGCGCCCGCAAGTCCAACATGAGATCGCCCGAGCGAAGCACTTCTCTCCCCGGCGCCGTCCCGCCCTTCGAGCCGCGCCTTGCCAGCGCGCGCAGGTGCGCCTTCAGCACCACATAAGAAAAGGGTTTCGTGAGATAGCCGTCAGCTCCCGCGTCCAGGGCCTCGGCTTCGTCCCACTCGCCATCCTTGGCCGACAGCATGAGCACGGGCGTCCAGACGGCACGATCGCGGAGCTGCCGTACGAGCTGGAAGCCGTTGACCCCCGGCAGGAGGATGTCGCACACGATGACGTCGAAGCGTTGCTGCAACGCGAGCTGGAGCCCTTCGGTGCCAGTGGCGGCGCCAACCGCCTCGTGCCCTTCCTCCCCGAGGCCCCGGCACAACGCCTCTCGCAGCCTCAGCTCGTCCTCGACGAATAGGACACGCATCGCGCGTCAAGCTACCGCCCGGCGGACGAGCGGGGCCCGAGTCGCGCGTTGAGCTACCGCCCGGCGGACAAGCGGGGCCCGGCCCGCCTACCCAAGCACCCTCGCGAGTAGAACGTTCGCCATGATGGAACTCGTAGCCCGGCCGGAGCGTGGCCGCCGGTACTCCGCCACTCGCACGGTAAGGGTCAGTGACGCCGGGCCCGACGGCGCACTGAGGCTCGACGGCGTAGCCCGGTACCTGCAAGACATCGCTACCGACGACTGGGTCGATTCGGGCTTCAGCACCGAGGACACTTGGGTGGTCCGGCGGGCGTATGTCGAGCTGGCCGATGGTGGGCGCTGGCCCCGCTACAACGAGGAAGTGACCGCCGTGACTTGGTGTGCGGGCACCGGGCCGGCATGGGCCGAGCGCCGGACGGACTTGGAAGTCGAGGGTCAGGTCATGGTCAGGGCGACCGCGCTGTGGGTTTTGGTGGACGAGCTGGGACGGCCGCTCCGGCTCGAGGACCGCTTCCAAAAGATCTATGGGGAAGCTTGCGGCGGGAGGAAGGCAAGCCGCAAGGTGCCAGCGGCGCCGAGCGCGGGGGACCTCGCCGCACCCAACGTGAGCAGCCAGCCCTGGGCTGTACGCAAGGCCGATATCGACGTCGTCGGGCACGTGAACAACGCAGCCATCTGGTCGGCGGTGGTGGAGGCCGCCCCCGCCGGCCTGCGGACCGTGGACCTGGTCCACCACGGTGCCCTCGACGCCGAGGGCAGCGTGTCACTGTGCTCGTGGCCCGGCCACCTCTGCCTCCTGGCGAGGGCATCGGGCCCGGCTGGCGGCGGAACGACCGGCGGCGACGGCGCCACTCTGGCTCCTGACCGGGCTAGCGCCCGCGGTGGCGGCCCGGAACTTGATGTCCCAGAACTTGATGTCCCGGAACTTGATGTCCCGGAACTTGATGTCCCGGAACTTGATGTCCCGGAACTTGATGTCAGGGTGTCGGCTGTCCTTAGCGTGTCGGCCGGGCCGGCTCGGGGATAGGACCTGGTTTTTCGGGACGGCCCCGCGACCTGGAGGTAGGTAGCCCTCCATGTCACCGCTTCGCGAGAGCCTCGCTGACCCTGGCGAAGGTGTTCCTCGCGATCGTCGCCGCTGCCATCGGCGGGAACGGCCACACGGCGCTCGCATTGATCTCGCAGAGCACGAAGGAATCCTCTCCCTCTTGGTCCTTGGGCCCAAAGAGAAAATCGGCGTCCCATATCACGGGCAACTCGTCGGGGCGGAGGTCGAACAGGCGAGCCATCTCGGGGACCCACTCGCGCTCGGCCTTCCTCCGGAGCTGCTGGTAGGCCGCAGCATCGGGGCCCTCCCTCGTGGACGCCATAGCCTCGCGGCGCGCGGTGCCTGGGACTAACTCGAGAAGACCCTTGGGCCATTGACGCGAAAACCCGACGACCTCGTCGTGAGAGAAATAGCAGCGGATCATCCCCTCACCGAGGCGGGCCTGGTACTCCTGGTCGACCAGGAAGCCCGACCAGGCGAAGTACCCCGCGCACCGCTTGAGGAACGCCTCGAGCGGCAGGTGCTCGATGGTGCCGTCACGAGCACTCGCATCTTGGGCCCGCAGCAATGAGCGGGGCGAAGGTGGGACCGCCGGCTCAGCGAGTGCCACGCCCCATACCCCGCTGCCTCCGTTGCCGCGGCCCTGCTTCACCACGAGCCGCCCATGCCTGGCGAGCCGGCCCGGGAAGCGCGCGGCAAGCTCGTCGACCGAACGGTAGATGTCGCAGTCAGCACCCCAACCGAGGTGACGCGTTCGGTAGAGGACCTCCTTCGTCCCCATCTTCCGGGTCACCTCGGGGTGCGCTGAGACCCAGACGCCCTTCGCCGAGGCCTCGCGCAGCAGTTCGTCGACTCGACCCCGTGTCGCACCATCTTGGACCGGGTTGACCCATACGAGCACCCCGTCGAGCCCCATCAACTGCGAACCGACCGCGCTGGCCCGGTCATCGCCAAAGGGGAGGGGGACGACGTCTACCCCCAGGCCCTCGAAGGCGTCAAAGAGCGGCCCGAGCCCGCGGTCCTCTGCTGGACGGGCCGCTCCTGGCTCGCCACGCCAAAGAACCCCGACGCTCAGCGCATGCATCAGACCCAGGTTTCCTTCTGGTTGAAGACTATCCAGCGAGAACAGGCCAAAGCCCCGAAAACACTTGCGAGACAGCCCCTATATGCCGGGCCGGCGCGTACTTGCTAGCCGTGACCGACGACAGGGCCGTCCGGCACTTCACTGCCGGCAGCGCCCACTTCAGCGACCTCCGCCGACGTCCCGGGCACCCCAGGCGAGGACTTGGCCCCTGCAGGGGAATCAGTGCCATTGCCGCGCCGGTCCCCGCCGAGCCCGCGGTGGGCCTCGCTCGAAACGGTCCGCACCACGTAGGGGAGCAAGGCCACCTCGCGAGCCGTCTTGACAGCGACCGCGACGTCTCGTTGGTGCTGCATGCAGGTGCCCGTCGCCCCCCGGGCCTTGATCCGTCCTCGATCGTTTATGAACCGTCTGAGCAGGACCACGTCCTTGTAGTCCACCCAGGTAGCGTCCTCGCTACAAAACATGCAGACCTTCGGCCGGCCCCGCCTCGGACGGCCACCACCAGGGCTCAGTTTGGGCCGGTGGCGCTGGCTCTTGTTGTTTCGCGCCTTCGGGTTGCGCGCCATGCGGGACTCCTTCGGGTTGGCCGGTACGGGCAGCGGACGTCGGAGCAGATTGGGAGCGGCCGACGCGATGCCACGAACTAGCGTACTCGCCCAGGGCGGCACATCGCAGCGGATGGCCACCGGTCAGGCTGAGCTCCCCGCTGCAGTGGCCGGCGAGAGGTAGCTGCAAGGACGGGGTTTGCCTTTGGCCACCCGGAGACGGACCGTGGCTCGGACCGCCTGACCGGCATCTTTGCTAGTCGGAACGATAGCGATTGGTGCTATATTTGTGGGTGGGTGCGGCCCAAGTCATGCTGGCCACGACCCGTTGCTGTTGGCTCCTTCTGGTGCCCTGCAAGTACCAAGCGTGATTACCAGAAGGAGAAGAGCGATATGCCCACCGGGACAGTGAAATGGTTCAATGCGTCGAAGGGCTTCGGTTTCATAGCACCTGACGACGGCAGCCCCGACGTCTTCGCACACTTTTCTTCCATCGACGGCTCCGGTTACCGCGAGTTGACCGAAGGGCAAAAAGTGGACTTCGAAGCTGACCAGGGCCCCAAGGGGCCGCAAGCCAAGCGGGTCAGGCCGCTGTGACGGCCGCCCCGGACTACCCGCACGAGGCGCCTGCGGGCGTAGCGGGGATGGAGGCAGGGCGCGAAGGAGCGGGCCCCATAACCGGTGCCAGCGACGGTGAAGTACTGGCGCTCAGGGAGCAGGGCCGTTCGTACGCGACCATCGCCCGGGCTCTCGGCCTCGAAGGAGCTAGTCAGGCGAACATAGCGTTCATGAAAGCCCTGCGCCGTCTACCTAGCGCCCAACAGGAGAGCCTGCGCAGCCATGAGATGGCGAGGTTGGACGCCCTGGGTGAACGCCTGCGCAAAAGAAGCGACTTGGACGAGACCGAAAGGGCGCGTCGCGGCCGGAGCTTGGATCGGTTGCGCAAGAGGCTGACCGCTGAGGTCTGAGACCTCAGATTGGCTGGCGGCCCAGTTGGATGGCGGCGAATACGCCCCGGCGCGCCCTGGGCGACGCTGGTGTTACCCTGCGGCCGAGGGCCGGCGACGCATTAGCGTCCATAGAAACCGCCCTGATGCAACCAACTACCAGGTTGCGAGGCCAGCGGTACCTATCGCTTCTCGGAAGGTGGAGCCGGCCGGACGGGCGACTTCTGGCCCTTCTCGATGTAGCCGATGAGGTCCTTGTTCGGCCGAAAAGGAGGCGGCTCGGAGGTGGATGGCCCTGTGCTTCCATTGCCGCCGCTGGGGACGGTGCCACGGCAGCGCCCCGCCGAGGCGTCCGACCACTGCCTCGCCTGCGAGGCGAAGCGGCCGTTCGGCCTCCCAGCGATCCTTGCCGAGGGCAACCAGCTCGGCGGCCGCGTCGACGGCTTCGGCCAAATCCTCCAAGAGGTCATCGAAGTTCCGACGAGCGGCCGTCACAGATCGATCGCCTCCTCGCCCTCCTCGCCTCCTCGCGGATGCGGTGATGGCGCGGTCGGAGACCCCCGGTCGAGATCACATCGACGGGTATCCCCAGCAAGGCCTCCAGATCCTGGGTGAGCCCCACCTGATCGAGGAGCGACGCCTCCGCCTCAAAGTCAACGAGGAGATCGATGTCGCTGGACGGTCCGGCATCGCCTCGGGCGACGGACCCGAAGACCGGCACCCGCGACGCGTGACGACGAAGAGCGGCCGCCAAGATCGCCTCCCGACGGCCCCGCAGGGCGTCGATCGTAGGTACGACTTGGGCCACATCCGAAGCGTACCGGGCGGCCGGACGCCCTAGTCAGCTGCTGCACGCCCGCTCGGTGACGGCGTCGGCGACGTGGGGATGGCTGCGCCCCTTACTCGATTGCTCAGACGGCCTCGAACCTACTCCGGAAGATCTCGTGCGTTGAAAAGAAAGGTAAGCAAGACAGTAAGTGGGCGTAGAGGGAGTCGAACCCCCGACCTCATGCGCGTCATGCATGCGCTCTAACCAGCTGAGCTATACGCCCTCGCAAGCCCAGTACCTTACCAGCGCCGGCGCCGAACTGCCACCGATGCGGCCCTGGCGCTACCGAGCGCGCGACTGGTATCCTTCCTCGATGCGGCGACCCCTTCTCAGCCATGGCACCTCGGCCGTTCCCGCGCTGGGCGCGCTTGCGCTCTCGGCATCGCTGGCCCTCCCTATGGCTACCGCCAGCGCCCAGGTCCCGGAGGAGGCGAAGCCCGCGGCTCAGATTTTCGGGGACGCCTCGGCGGCGATGATGCACGCGAAGGACTTCCACATCTCGGGTGGCCTCCACCAGGGTAGCCAGGTAGTCTCCCTCAACTTGAGCATGTCGCCCCAAGGTGGCGGCGGGTCCGTCTCGCTGCGCGGTGCGACACTCCAGATGGTCGTTACTACCAAAGAGATCTACATGAAAGCTGACGCCCAGAGCTGGAAGACGCTGGCGGCCCTCGGGGGCGGCGCTGGTGCGGGGACAGCTGCGTTCACGGCCCTTCTGGCAAACAGGTGGATCAAAGCGCCCGTCACCAACCCCCAGCTCGGGTCCTTCGCCAACTTGACCTTCTCCACGAAGTTCCTAAAAGGCGTCGTCGCTAACCATGGCACGCAGTTCACCAAGGGTGCAGAGACGACTTGGGACGGCCGTTCCGCGATCCCCTTGCACGACGGCGCCAACAGTACGAGTGTCTACATCGCCGTGAGCAGCCCTCATTACCTGCTGGGCGTGGTTGCGACCGGCGCCGCAAACAGTGGCTCGTTCAAGTTCACTGACTTTGGTGACGCCCCCATGCCGGCGATACCGACCAACGCCTTGGCTCTCCCGGGCTTCTAGCCCACCGGCACAGATGGGCACGTACCTCCCCCGTCTGTGCTCAGTGCGCCACGATCACCACGGATGAAGACGGCACAAAGGCTGTCGTGGCTTCCACGCGAGCCGAGGCGTCTGATGTCAGGACGACGACTCCGGCGCGGCCAAGGTGCACGTCCCGGGCATCTCCGGCCAGGTTGGCAACGACGCTGAAACGCCCTCGCCGCACCACTATCCAGCCCTGACCCTCGTCCCAGGAGCAGCGCGTGGCGGCCCGATCGTGGCTAGCAAGGTCGGGCTCCGAGCGGCGCAGGGCGACCAGGCCGCGGTGCCACTCGAATAGGGACTGGTGCGGTTCGTGGGCCAGCTCCGACCAGTCGAGCTTGGAGCGCTCGAACGTAGCCAGGGCCTGCGGATCGGGCACTTCGACCCCGCCAGCGACTCTGTGCTCGCGCCGGCGCCCCTCCGTGACAGCCCGGCCGAGGTCGGGATCTGCATGGTCCGTGAAGTACAAAAAGGGTGCCGAAGCACCCCACTCCTCGCCCTGAAAGAGCATCGGCACGTACGGCGACAGCAACAACAAGGCGGCCCCGACTTTCAGCAGCCCGGTCCCGACGAGGGCCGATGCCCGCTCGCCAAAGGCCCGGTTGCCCACCTGGTCGTGGTTTTGCAGGCAAACCACGAACGAGGACCCACCCAGGTTCCCAATCGGGCGGCCGTGACGACGCTGGCGGAACTCCGAGAACTGGCCCTCGTACACGTACGCGTCGACCATCGCCTTCGCCAAGGGCGCGATACCACCGAAATCGACGTAGTAACCAAAGCGTTCCCCGGTCAGCAATGTATGGAGCGCATGGTGGAAGTCGTCGTCCCAGCTTGCAGTTACGCCCCAGCCGTTGTCATTTCGCGCGGAGACAATACGAGGGTCGTTTCGGTCGCTCTCTGCGATCACGCAGAGCTGGCGGCTGACCTGCGCCGAGAGGCGGTCCACGTGAGAACAGATCTCCTCCACGATGTGCAGCGCCCCCTCGTCATGTATGGCATGCACGGCATCGAGGCGGAGCCCGTCCGCATGGTAGTCACGAAGCCACATGAGGGCATTGGCCACGACGAAATCGCGAACGCCATAGCTACCCGGGCCGTCGAAATTTACCGCTGCCCCCCAAGGCGTCTGGTAGGCATCGGTGAAGTAAGGCCCGAACTCGGCCAGATAATTGCCGGCCGGCCCGAGATGGTTGTACACGACATCGACGATCACGCCAAGCCCATGACGATGGCAGGCGTCGACCAGCCTGCGCAGGCCCTCTGGGCCGCCGTAAGCGTGATGGGGCGCAAAGAGGTCGGCACCGTCATATCCCCAGCCACGTCGCCCGCTCGCCTGTGCAACGGGCATCAGTTCGACCGCGTTGACCCCGAGAGAGACCAGGTGGCCCAAGTGCGAAATGGCCCCGTCGAAGGTCCCCTCCCTGCTAAAGGTCCCCACGTGCATCTCATAAATAACGGCCGACCCGAGGTCCAACCCCGGCCAGCCATCGTCGTGCCAGGCAAACTTGCCGTGGTCCACTACCTCTGAGGGCCCATCGATGCCCTCTGGCTGTGAAGGTGAACATGGGTCCGCCCGGCCGGGCCCCCCGTCAAGGGAAAACAGGTAGCGAGTACCCGGGCCAGCACCAGGCACCTCGAGCCACCAGGTGCCCCTGCCCCCGCCCTTTTCCATTCGGAGCCGCCGCTCACCTCCATCGCCCAACAACAACAGCTCGACTCGATTAGTATTTGGCGCCCATACTTTGAACCTCATACCCGAAGCGCCTGTCGCTCGAGCAACGCAACAGGCAAAGCCCCGAGAAGTTCGGCGAGGAGCACCCGCCCTTCCCAGACCCCCCCGCAGAGCACATCGTGCCAGCGTCCTTCTGGCAACGT
>JAJYMM010000086.1 GCA_021787035.1 Actinomycetes bacterium | reverse complement strand
GAACGCCTCCGCCAACTCGTTGACCGCTCGGTGGCTGGCCCGATTGTCCTCGCGGGCGGCGGGGTGACCTCGTCCAACGTCGCGTCCCTGGTTAGCCAGACAGGCGCGCGGGAGCTGCATTTCTCGGCGCGGAGCTCCGGCGCGCCGTCTCCTACCGGCACCGAGCCAGCCGGCGGAGAGGCTTTGGCTGCCAGGGCACGGGCGATCATCTCCGCCGCAGAAGCAGCAGCCGCTGGCCGCGGCTAGTGGTCGCGACAAGCCGAGGGCCACGAACCCTCCCCGGCCCTCGGAGTGCCGCGGGCCGCCTGACGGCATGACCGGCTACGGCCCGGCCCCGGCCACAGCCCGGCCCGGCCACGGCCCGGCCACAGCCCGGCCCGGTCCGGCCACGGTCAGGATTGGCCCTTGCGCGATTGGGTGCCCACTCGCTATCGTCCCTTCCGGGGTGAGCGCTCACTCACACCGGTGACCTAGCGACCGAAAGGCGAGGAGGAGGTCGGTGCGATGGACCACATAGGTGAGGACGGGGCCGGCACCTTGCGGGCTGCCGGCGGGGCCGGTGGCAACAAGCACAAGTGGTGGGTGCTTGTGGCGATGGTCTTCGGGCTGTTTATGCCGATGCTCGACAGCCTCGTCGTGAACGTTGCCCTACCTACCATCCACAGGAAGCTCGGTGCGAACGTTTCGGACCTGCAGTGGATCATCGACGCCTACACGCTCACCTTTGCGAGTTTCATGCTGAGCGGTGGCGCCCTTGCGGACCGCTTCGGGCGGAAGAAGTTCTTTATCCTCGGGCTCGCTGTGTTCACGACAGGGTCGCTTCTCTGCGGGCTTTCGGCCAACATCAACGAGCTGATCGCTTTTCGGGCCTTCCAGGGCGCAGGTGGGTCGCTCCTGTTGCCGGGTTCGCTCGCCATAATCTCTTCGACCTTCCAGGGGCGCGAGCGGGGCGCTGCCATAGGGATCTGGTCCGCCATGTCGGGAGTTGCCGTAGCGGTCGGGCCGCTGGTCGGCGGTTACCTCGTGCAACACGTGAGCTGGCAGTCGATATTCTTCATCAACGTCCCAGTCGGGGCGGTCGCCGTCGTGCTCACCTGGTTCGTCGTGTCGGACTCCAAGGACACCTCCGGGGCGCGAGGCATCGACCCCCCTGGTGCCGTGACCGGGACGTTGGCCTTGTTTTTCCTCGTATATGCCACGATCGAGGGCAACTCGAAGGGCTGGACGAGCCCTTTGATCCTCGGCTCGTTCGCGCTGGCCGCGGTGCTCATTGGCCTTTTCTTGTGGGTGGAAGCGCACAGTAAAGCGCCGATGCTCCCCCTCCGGCTCTTTTCGAACGCCACCCTCTCAGCTGCCATCGGCACGGCGGTATCGCTGTTTTTCGCCCTCTTCGGGATGACGTTCTTCCTCTCGCTCTACCTCCAAAACGTGCTCGGCTACGACCCGGTGGCGACCGGCATCAGGATGGTCCCGTTCACGGTCATGATCCTTTTGATCGCGCCCGTGTCCGGGCGGCTTTCTGACCGCTTCGGGTCACGCTGGTTCATGACGGCGGGGACAGCCGTGCTCGCCGGCGGGCTGGCGCTTTCGCTGCGGATGCAGGCCAGTTCGAGCTACATCGGGGTGATCCTGCCGGCGATGGTCGCCATGGGTGCCGGGATGGCGCTCACGATGTCGCCCCTTTCGTCGGCCGTCATGAGCTCCGCGCCGCCGAGGCTGGCGGGCGCGGCATCGGCCACCCAGACGACCTCCCAGCAAGTGGGGGGCGTCTTTGGGATCGCAGTGCTCGGGGCAGTCGTAACCGGTGCGTTCAAGAGCGGCTTCCCGTCTTCGCTCGCGCGCGCGGGCGTCCCGCCGGCGATGGTCGGTCCCGTGTCCTCACGGCTTGGCGCGGCTTCGTCCTCTGGTTCGGTGCCCGCGGCTGCGCTACGCGCCTTGCCCCAGGCGGCGCGCTCTCCCGTGGTCCTGGCCGTACACCAGTCTTTCGTGGGTGCGCTTCACGACGGGCTCTACGTGTCCATCGTTTTCGCCCTCCTCGCTTCGGCGATAGCCGCCGCCTTCGTGCGCACGCACGTCCATGGCGGGGCCGGGGCTGGGGGAGCGGCCGGAGAGGCACAACTGCCAGAGAGGGCCGTCATTGGGGCGTGAACCAGGGCCTCAGGCGAGGCCCCAAGCCAAGGCGCGCCGGCAACGCCCCGAGGCGGGGGTCCTCGGGGACGCGACCCCGCCGTGGCGCTCTGATTATCGTGAGACGATCCTCAAGGCGGCGAGGCGCGTGATCGACGAGCAAGGCCTCCAAGGGGCTACGACCAGGCGCATAGCCGAGGTTGCCGGGTGCGCAGAGGGCACCATCTACCGCCATTTCGAGGACAAGCACGACCTCCTTCACGAACTGCTTGCGGAGAGCGGCGACGAGTTTTTGGCGCTCGTGGGAGAGCTCCCCGGTCTCGCCGGAGACAAAGAGGTGGACGAGACGCTCACCCGGGTCGGGCTCGCGGCCCTCCGCTTTTACCGCTCCGTGCTGCCCTTCGTCGGCGGGTCGATGGTGGACCCTGAGCTCCGAGAGCAGCAAAGGAAGCGTTTCAGCGATGGCAACAGGGGACCTGTGCACGCTCTTTCGCAGGTGCGCAGGTACCTCGAGGCCGAAGGAAAGCTCGGCCGCCTAGGCGCCGGGATCTCGCTCGAGGGCGCCACGGCGGCCCTCCTTGGCGCTGCTTTTTCCAAGGCTTACCTTGACATCTGGCTCGGTCCGGAGGCGCTCCCCGCCCCAGACGAGGAGTTTGTCGCCGGCGTTGTGGGCGCCCTCGTCCGAGGCATCTCGGCACGCTGACGCTCCTTTGGGATTCAGGGGACCGATCTGCCTTCGAAGACGTGCGGCTCGAACGACCTCCGGCGGGTGGCCCAGGCGAAAACCACGCCGAGCGCGAGCAGTGCGGCGAGGACCCAATCGATCCCCGAACCGACGGCGTGAGGGCCGACCACGAAGAAGCCGACGAGCAGGGCCCCCATCACGCCGGTGGAGAAGACCGCCCCGGCGAGGAGCCATCGGTGAGAGTGCGGCTGGAGGGCCACGTCGGGCAGTCGCCGGTGCCCGTAGCTAAGGAAGATGGTGGCCGTTAGCGAGTCCAAGAAGAACTCGGCCAAAAGGAAAAACCCGGCACCCGAGAGCACGAGGTTGAAGAAGGCGCCTAAGGATCTGGCGAACAGCTGGCCCGCTACGACGGCCAGTGCGGCGCCGAGGGTCGTGATGATCGCGACATGGGGTACTTGCCGGCGGTTGAGCCGGCCGAACCCCGAAGGGACCAGGTTTTCGCGGCCCATGGCATAAAGCGCGCGGGTGAGGATAAACGTCGTCAGCCAGAGCCCGCCGGCCGTGGACGCGAGGATGGGGAGTAGCACGATCGAAGGAGCCGAAGGGACGACGCGGCTGGCCCACACGGCAAGGGGGTCGACCGAGTTGGACAGCGCGCTGAGCGGCGTCTCGGAGAGCATGAGCGGGTAGAGGACCGCATAAAACCCAAGTGCCCCAAATGCCCCGATCACCCCGCCTACGCCGGGGTGCTCGCGAGGTTTCCGAGACTCTTCCGAAGCGTAAGAATCGATCTCCCACCCGTCGAGGATCGTCGCGGCCACCACGCAGACCACCAGGATCCCGCCCCAGGGCGGCGGGCCGAAGTGCACCGGCACGCCCCTGCGCCCGAGCGACGCCACGCCCACTACGGCGAAGGCGACCAGACCAAGCATTTCGACGGCGAAGAAAACCTTGGTGAGCCTGGCCGTAGGGCGGGCACCGAGCAGAAGCGGCACGGCTGCGAAGACCACCCAAAAAGCGGTCACGGAAAAGGCGACGAGAGGAGGTTCGTGGTGGCCGGGGACCAGGAGCGCCAGCGTGTAGGAACTGGCCGGTATCGCGATGGGAGGGATTGACAAGAAATAGGCGACGATCAGGATCCACGCCTGGTAGCGAGATGCCTTTCGCCCGATGATGCGCGCCGACCAGTGGTAGGACGCGCCGGAGTGGGGGAAGTGGCGGTTGAGCAGCCGGAAGACGAAGCTCGAAACTATGAACGGGACGGCCAGGACGCCGATCGCCGGAAGCGTCCACCAACCAGCCTGGGCGACCATTACCCCTCCCGTGGCCGCAACGGAGAACAGGGGCCCGACGCTGGAAACCGACAGAGGGACCAGGTCGCCCAGGTGGAGCGCCTGGAGGAGACGGCGCTCGGGAGGAGGGGCGACCTGGTCCTCTTGGGTGGCCGTCATCGGGGCATCGTTTGCGAAGGTCGCGCCTGCGGGGAGACGGTTTTTTGGTGCTGGAAATCCACTTGCGTCCTCCCATCGCTACATGGGCCTGCCCCGGGCGTGCCGCTCCTTCGCTAGGCACCCTAGCGCTGATGCGACCTGAGTGCAATAGCGACCGGTACTTGATCGCCGGAGCGGCCTAAGGTGGCGTTGATGAGCAGGCCGATCGCCCTCCCAGGGGCAGGGCCCGGCGCGAAGGTTTCGTCGGTGGACGAGGCTTTGGCACTCGTGAGGGCCCGTGGCGGCAGGGCCACGGCGCCGCGGCGGGTCATCCTCGATGTGCTCTTCAGCGCGAGCTGGCACATGACAGCCGAGGAGGTTGCTGAGGCCGTGCAGGTACGCGCCCCCGAGGTCAACATCTCGACCGTCTACCGCAACTTGGAGGACATGCAACGGCTCGGCGTTGTCGTTCATACCCACCTCGGCCATGGGCCGGCCACCTACCAGCTGGCGTCGGTCGCGCACGCCCATTTTCTCTGCGAGGTCTGTGGCGCCACGATCGAGGCGCCCGATGACGTTTTCGCCAGCCTGGCGCGCACGGTCAAGGCGCGCCTTGGGTTCTCGATCGACCCGGTCCATTTCGCCATGCTCGGCCGTTGCGCCGCCTGCCGGGCGCACGAATGAGCCACGAATAAGGCGGGGCGGCGCAACGTCTTCCATGCGCTTCAGCTGCGCTGGAGCCTCCACAGCGCGACTGGGATGCATAGGACGGTCATCCCCGCGGTCCATGCGAGCGACGCCGGCAAGTAGTAGCCAAGGCCGTGCCCTAGGGCGGTTGCCACCGCGTGGCCCTCGGCGAGTATGCGGGCCGTGTCGACCATGGCCGTAACGGGCTGGTGGTTGGCGAAAGCCTGCATCCAGCCCGGCATCGTGGACACGGGCACGTAGGCAGAGGAGACGAAGCTGAGCGGGAACACGAGGAACGCAAGTTGCTGCGCCCCCTGCGCGCTCCCCGCGAAAAAGCCGAGCGCTGCGAACAGCCAGCAGAACGCGAACGCGTAGAGCACGCTCAGCCCGAGCGCCCCGATGGCGGGGCCAATGCCTCCGTGTACCCGGAAGCCAACCGCGAAGGCGACGGCGCTCGTGACGACGAGCCCCCAGCTCGTGAGCAGGGTGTCGCCGATGACCCGCCCCGTCACGATCGACGCAGCTCGCACGGGGAGGCTCCGCAACCTGTCGACGAGGCCTGCCTGGAGGTCTTCGGCTACGCCGGTGCCCGCGGCCATGGCGCCGAAAAGCACGCTCGTGACGATGAAGCCGGGGGCTACGAAGTCCACGTAGGAGAGGCCGCCAAGGTGCGCCACTGCGCCGCCGAAGACGTAGCGGAAGATGAGGAGGAACATGACGCCCGAGACGGTGCCACCCAGCATGATGCTCGGCGTGCGGATGCTTTTCTTGACGGCTCGGGCGGTGATCGTGAGGGTGGCTACCGGGAAAGGGGCACCCCTGTTGGCGTTCAGGGTAGAGCGGGGTTCGCTCGTGGCAATGGGGATGGTCGTCACCGGAGGGCCCCTTCCATTTGCTTGGGCCCCATCTGTTCGGTATGGGCACGCTTCGGCCTGCCCTTTTCCCCCTCGCTCCCGGGGCTTTGCGTGTGGTGGCCGGTCAGGGCCATGAACACCTCGTCCAAGGTGGGGCGCCGTAGCGTCAGGTCCTCTATCTCCACGCCCGCAGCGACCAACCCGGCGGTGGCGGCGGGCAACAGGCCCGGCCCGTCGGAGCAGGGGACCGACGCCCGCCTCATGGCGAGGTCTACCTCCACTCCGTCGCCTTCGGCACCGAGGGCCGCGAGCACGGTGGCTGCGGTCGCCGCGCCTGCCGCGTCGCGGGTGTGCACCTCGATGCGGTCGAGGCCGACGCGGCTCTTCAGTTCGGCGGGCGTGCCTTCGGCGATCACCTTGCCTGCCTCTACTATCACGACCCGCTGGGCCAGTTGGTCGGCCTCGTCCAGGTACTGGGTGGTGAGCAGGACCTCGGTCCCCGAGGCGGCGAGGTCCCTTATCGCGTCCCAGAGCTCGGTCCGGCTCCGGGGGTCGAGGCCGGTCGTGGGCTCGTCCATGACAAGGAGGCGGGGGGCGCCGACGAGGCTGGCGCCGAGGTCGAGGCGCCGGCGCATCCCGCCCGAGTACGTCTTGACGGGCCGGTCTGCCGAAGCGGCGAGCCCGATGCGTTCGAGGACATCCGCGGCCCTTTGCCGGGCTTCTTTGCGGCTCCGCCCGTAAAGGCGGGCGACCATCACGAGGTTTTCCCGCCCGGTCATGGTCGGCTCGACGGCGGCGGACTGGCCGGCGAGACCGATCAGCCGGCGAACGGCCATCGTGTCGCGGGCCGTGTCGTGGCCGAGCACATTTAGCCTGCCGGCGTCGGGCCGGAGAAGCGTGGCGACGGCGCGGACGAAGGTCGTCTTGCCGGCACCGTTCGGGCCGAGGACCGCCGTCACCTGGCCGGCGGGTACACGCAGGTCGAGGCCATCTAGGGCCACGACCTTCCTGAAGCGTTTGACGAGGCCTCGAGCCTCGATGAGATCTGGCATGAGTAGTGCGTTCCTTTCTCGCATCTTGTGATGTGGGTGCCCGGGAGGAACGCCTACGCTGGTACTTGCCAATGCGAGCGCAGGCCCTCCAGGGCCTTGTGGTTCGTGGAAGAGCCCGGGGCCGCGTGCGCCAACACCGGCCCAGGGCTCGTCAGGGCGTCCTCAAGTGGCTCCGGGCCCCTCCTTTCCCCCGTCCCAGGGCAGGTCCCAGGGCAGGGCCCCGCCCATCTCGGCCAGGAGGTGCTCGCGGGTTTCGTCGTCGGCATGGAAACCCCGCCAGAGCTCGATCCCCTCGAGGGAGCCGTAACGTATCTCCTTGGCGGTCCTCTCGACGAAGTCGAGCTCGGCCGACAGGATGCACTCCTCGTACTCGCCTTCGATCGAGAAGAGGCGGGGGAGCCCGGCCTCGGCCGCGGCCCTTGCAGTCGCCCGCAGCATTGCCAGGCGCACTTCTATGGCCCTGGCCCGGTACTCGAGCGCAGTCAGGACTTCTTCGGGGGGGAGCGCCGGCATGAACGAGAGGCCCGCCATGAACTGGGGGTACTCCTTTGCCGGGACGGAGAGCAGCTCTCCCAGCCAGTCCAGTGCTTCGCGGGCGCCGGTGTCAGTGATCTCGTAGACCGTGCGCTCGGGCCGGCGCCCCTCCCGGAGCGTTTCCCGGGGCCGGATGAGGCCCCGGCGCTCCAGTGACTCGACCACCGCGTAGAGCGACCCGAAGTTGAGCTTGACGCTCTCCTCCTTGGCCCTCGACCTCAGAGTCTGGGCCACCTGGTAGGGGTGCATGGGGGCTTCCATGAGGCTGATGAGCACGGCCAGTGCCAGGGGGTTTGACCGGTTCAGCCTGGGCACCAGATCAGAATACTTTATCTAGAGCATACTGTCAAGGGCATTTCTCACCGGCCGGCCTCCCGCTCCCGCCGCGCGATACTCGGGAGCATGGGACGCACCTACGACAGCATCGACGAACGTCTCGCGACCTGGCTCCTCGCGCAGCCCCTTTTCTTCGTGGCGAGCGCGCCGCTCTCTGGCGCCGGCCATGTCAATTGCTCCCCCAAGGGTGGCGCCGGCTCCTTTGCCGTGCTCGGCGAGCGTGAGGTTGCTTATCGCGACCTGACCGGGAGCGGCGCCGAGACGGTCGCCCACCTCAGGGAGAACGGCCGCATAGTACTCATGTTCTGCTCTTTCGACGGCCCTCCCAAGATCGTGCGCCTGCACGGGAGGGGCGAGGTGGTCGTTCCTCGGGACGGCCGCTTTGACGGCTTGTCGGCTCGCTTCCCCGAGCGGCCCGGGGCACGGGCGGTGGTCCTCGTGGACGTAGAGCGCATCTCTACTTCCTGCGGGTACGGCGTCCCCATCATGCGCTTCGAGGGCGAGCGCCATGACATGGAGCGTTGGGCCGAGTCGAAAGGCCCCGAAGGCCTCGATGCCTACCGGCAGGAGAAAAATGCCCAAAGCATCGATGGATTGCCGGCGTTCCCCTTGCCGGAGGCCGTCGCCGGCGCCTAGCGGCGGCTCCACCAGAGCCACTTCAGCCGAGCTCTGGCCTAGTTATCGGCAACCGCGTGGGAGGCCTGCCCCAAGCGTAAGGAGTTCGCGACCAGGCGGTCGACCGAAAGCTCGTCTAGCGTGTCCAAACCGGCACCGAGGGTCTCGTTGAGGAACGCGCGTATTTCCCGCTGGGGAAGGGCGGAGTGGCGTAATAGGCCCTTGATCTCGCTCGCCACGAGCTCGGGAAGTTGCTCGCTGCTCTCCGGCGCGCCCGTGAAGAGCCCGAGCTCCACTGCTTTTCTGCCATCGATCTTTGCGCCCGACGCAACCAGCCAGAACGCCCGGCTTCGGCCAATCAGGCGTGGCAGCCAGGCCAGGACCACGGTCGGCGCTAGCCCCGCTCCCACCTCGGGGAACCAAAAGCGCGCGGTGGGAGCGACGAACGACAGGTCCGCCAGGGCGGCGAGCCCGACGCCATATCCTGCGGCGTCGCCTGCCACTTCG
>JAJYMM010000236.1 GCA_021787035.1 Actinomycetes bacterium | reverse complement strand
TAGGAGTCTGGGCCGTGTCTCAGTCCCAGTGTGGCTGGTCGTCCTCTCAGACCAGCTACCCGTCGTCGCCTTGGTGGGCCGTTACCCCGCCAACAAGCTGATAGGCCGCGAGGCCCTCCCGAAGCGGGATCCATTTCCTCAGCCAGCCATGTGGCCAGCTGGGGGCATCCGGTATTAGCAGCGGTTTCCCGCTGTTATCCCGGTCTTCGGGGCAGGTTCCTCACGTGTTACTCACCCGTTCGCCACTAAGCCTTCACCGGTGTTGCCACCGGATGGGCCTCGTTCGACTTGCATGTGTGAAGCACGCCGCCAGCGTTCGTCCTGAGCCAGGATCAAACTCTCCATCGAGACCTCCGGTACGTTTCCCTCACGGGAGGTACCTAAGACCCTTTTAGAGAACCAACCCTCTGCCAAAGGGGGTTGGCTGGCACAAAACAAGACATGTTGTTGTCCGTCTAGTGCTTGACAAGGTTTGGCACCCCGGCTCACGCCGAGGCACCCGCACTAGCTTTTGGCTCTCTCTGTTCCGTTTTCAAGGTCCACTGCTCGCGCCGGCACTCGTCTGCTTGGAGCAGGCGGCGGTGCCAACCGTGCAATGCACCACTCCAAGCCCCAGTGGGCCCTTCGTGGCACTTTGCTCAGCTGGTCGCTCCGCTTTTGGAGCGGAGCCCTTACTGAGCGGCTTACAAATTTACCCTACAGAGGGAAGGGTTGTCAAGACGACCACCCAAATTTCTTTGGGTGCTTGGACGCTCCCGCAACCTATCCTCGGCCGCCCGGTTTGGACAGCGGACCCATCTTAGCGGACTGACTGGCCCCGGCGGCAAGAAAGTGGGACTGGGCCGCCTTCCGGCCACCCTCCGCGTGCCCGGCCACGACCTCCCGTGCCCGAGGCTCCCCGTGCCCGAGGCTCCCCGTGCCCGAGCAGACGGCACGCCTAGCGGTCTTGGGGCACCGAGCCTGATGCCCAAGGGCTGCCCGCCACGACGTACCGCCACGGAAGGCCGGGGCCACGCGTGGCCGAAAGGCCGACTCGTGGTGTAGCCACCACACGTCCTGCCAGTTCAGACCCATCGTCGGCAAGCCACAGCACCTTCCGACCACCCTGAGCAGCTACGACGTCAGTCCCGTTTAGGGAACCGGTTATGCCGAACGCCTCGGCGAGGCGCGCCGGGCCCCGGCACAGGTCGCGGTCTCGGAGCGATTTTTGGCCGTGCGAGCGCGCTTGCCTCATGAGAGTGACCTCTCCAAGCGGTTGCGCAGCCCTCAAGAGGACCGCCGAGGCTTTGCCCTCCGGACCGCACACAACGTTCGCACACCAGTGCATGCCGTAGGAGAAATAGACATAGAGGCGTCCGGCCGGCCCGAACATGATGGCAGCCCTCGGGGTTGGGCCACGGAAAGCGTGGCTGCCAGGGTCGTCCATGCCCATGTAGGCCTCAACCTCGACCAACCGCCCCACCCGGCCATCGCTGCGGACAAGAAGCTTGCCAAGGAGCGCCCTCGCGACGTCTCGGGCGTCGCTGGCAAAGAACTCTCGCCCAAGTGCCACGGTGGTCGCTGGCAGATGCCCGGCTAGGTGGGCCTCGCCCTGGTGCGTCTCGGTGCGGTCTGGGCACCCAAGAGCGCTCAAAGTAGGTGGCGTCGCCTGCGCCTCGGCGCTCACCGGCCCGATGGGCTAGGGGCAGGAGCTGGCGCCGCAGCCCCGACGCGACCAAGACCAGCCCCGACGTGGAGACCGAAGCGCTCCGCGTCGGCACGGACGGCGGCGGTGAAACGCTCGAGCTGCGCCGCGACGGCCACCGGTCCAGCTCCTCCTGGAGTCGTCCGCCGGGTGACCGCGACGCCCGCCTCCAAGAGCGTGACGGCTTCCGACCCGAGCGAAGGGTGAGCCGCTACGAGCTCGGTGAGGGGGACATGGCGCTCGAGCGAGTCCCGTACGAGGCCGCCGACGAGCTCGTGGGAGCGGCGAAAGGGCATGCCCTTCAACACGAGCCACTCCGCGAGGTCCGTGGCCGACAGCGCCGGGTCGGCGGCCGCACGCGCCATGGCCTGGGTGTCGAACGTGGCCGTGGCGATGAGGCCCGTGATCGCGTCCAGGGCGCGCTCGGTCTGGTCAATGGAGTCCATGAGAGGCTCTTTGTCTTCTTGGAGGTCCCGGTTATAGGCGAGGGGGAGGCCCTTCAGGG
The DNA here is from genome assembly GCA_021787035.1 of Actinomycetes bacterium. GTDB lineage: Bacteria > Actinomycetota > Acidimicrobiia > Acidimicrobiales > Palsa-688 > JAJZYO01. The sequence goes on along the minus strand of JAJYMM010000236.1, from coordinate 134,246 downwards.
TCGTAAGCAACCCCGCCAAGTGCCCCACCAGACGCCCGGTCTTGCCACGGGCCAGTTCGGCGATATCGGCGTTTTTCTTCTGCGGCATCATCGAGCTCCCGGTCGCGTAGGCGTCCGCCAAGTGCAAGAAGCCGAACTCCGCCGAGCACCAGAGCACGACCTCCTCGCCCAAGCGTGACAGGTGGGTGCCCAAGAGGGCCAAGTCGAACAGCGCTTCGGCGACGAAGTCCCTGTCGGAAACGGCATCGAGAGAGTTTTCGAAGCGCCCCCCGAAGCCAAGCTCGCGAGCCACCCAGTCAGGGTCCAGCGGGAGGGAGGAGCCGGCCAGTGCCCCCGCCCCGAGCGGCGACACGTCCAGGCGCCGGCGCGTTGCCGCCAAGCGGTCGACGTCGCGCGAAAGGGCCCACCCGTGAGCAAGGAGATGATGGGCGAGCAGCACTGGCTGGGCCCGCTGCATGTGGGTGTACCCAGGCAGGTACGCGTCCCCCGCCTCTTCTGCCCTGGCAAGCAGTACCTCCTCGAGCGTGATCACGCCCTTGGCCACCTCGCACAGGGCCCGCTTCGTGAAGAGCCTCAAGTCCGTAGCCACCTGGTCGTTGCGGCTGCGGCCGGTGTGGAGGCGCGCCCCGACCTCTCCGGCGATCTCGGTGACCCGGCGCTCCAAAGCGGTGTGGATGTCCTCGTCGCCCTGCTTGAACGTGAAGCTGCCCTCGGCCAGCTCCTCCTCTGCCTGCGCAAGGGCAGACAGGAGAGCGCCGCTCTCCTCGTGGGAGACGAGGCCCACGCGCTCGAGGCCAAGCACATGGGCGCGGCTACAAGCAATATCGTCGGGGGCTAGCCGGCGGTCGAACGAGAGGCTCTCCGTGAAGGCGAGCATCTCGTCCGACTGCTTACCGCCGCCGAAGCGGCCCTGCCAGAGCGTCATCGGGACGACAGATTACAGATCGCGGATCCGCTCAGCTGCCGACTCCCTGGACTCTCGCCCATGTCTCGACCGAAAGGCCAAAGATGCGCACGAAGCCCTCAGCATCTTGGTGGCGGAAGCGGTCGGCATCGGTGTAGGTCGCAAGGTCGTGCTCGTAGAGGCCGGTCGGGCTGCGCCGACCCGCCACGAAGCAGCCACCGGGCTGGCAGCGCAGGCGGACCTCACCGCTCACGTGGCGCTGGGTCTCGGCCATGAACGCGTCAAGGGCCGTCTTCAACGGGGAGTACCAGAGGCCGTCATACACGAGCTCCGCCCAGCGTGGTTCGAGGCGGGCTTTCTCATGGGCGACGTCGCGCTCCAGGGTCAGGCCTTCGAGGTCGGCGTGGGCCATCAGGAGGGCCAGTGCCCCAGGGCACTCGTAGATCTCGCGGCTCTTGATACCGACCCGGCGGTTTTCGACCATGTCGACACGACCGAACCCGTACGGCCCCACAACCTGGTCGAGCTCAGGGACCAGGTGTTCGAGCGCCAGGGCACGGCCATCGACCGACACGGGCAAACCCGACTCGAAACCGACAACAAGCTCACGTGCCTCCACGTCCCGGCGCAAAGTGAGCTCGTAAACATCCTCGGGCGGGGTTTCCCAGGGATCTTCTAGTACCCCGCACTCAACCGTACGCCCCCAGAGGTTCTGGTCGACGGAGTAAGGACTGGCCTTGGTAGCGCTCACCGGTATGCCGTGCTGGCGCGCGTACTCGATGGCGTCTTCCCTTGTAAAACCCCAGCTCCGGACCGGGGCGACCACATCCAAGTCAGGGGCAAGGGCTCGCACCGAAACCTCGAAACGGACCTGGTCGTTGCCTTTCCCTGTGCAGCCGTGAGCGACGGCGCTGGCGCCATACTCGCGGGCCGCGGCCACCAGGTGCTTTGCGATGACCGGGCGCGAGAGCGAACTGACGAGCGGGTACCTTCCTTCGTAAAGCGCGTTGGCCCGGATAGCCGGGGCAACAAAGTCACGAGCGAACTCCTCACGTGCGTCAGCGACCACGACCTCCACGGCCCCGGCCTTCAACGCCCTTTCGCGAATTGCCGGCCAGTCGCCACCCTGCCCGAGGTCAACGGCCAGGGCCACCACCTCCACACCCATTTCTTCTGCCATCCAGCGGACCGCGACCGAGGTGTCGAGGCCACCGCTATAGGCGAGCACCACACGCTTTGGCATGGCTTTCTCCTTTCTCTGTAAGTCTCTCTCGAAGACTCTCTCGCGACCGATCAGGCCGGCGGGGCGCTGAGACGCTCGAGCGCGTGCGCCACAGCCGCTCCCTTCACGCCTTCGGCCGCCACCACTAACACAGTGTCATCGCCAGCCACAGTCCCGGCCACACCTGGAAGGCCGGCCCTGTCAAGCGCCGAGGCGACCACGTGCGCGCACCCTGGAGGAGTGCGGACAACCACCAAGTTGGCCGAGCTAGCGATGTCCGCCACCCACTCCGAGAGGACCCTTCGGAGCTGGGACTCGCGCGATGGGCGTTCCTCGCCACCGCCTGGTAAGGCGTAGACAAGCAACCCGCCTGGCCTTCTCACCTTTAGCGCGCCGAGCTCCTCAAGATCCCTGGAGACGGTCACCTGCGTCGCCTCCACGCCCTGCTCGGCCAGCTTCTGGACGAGCTCGGCCTGGCTCTGGATCTCCTCTTTCTCCAGTATCTGCGCCACCTTGTGCTGGCGCTGTGTCTTGGAGACCCTCATCGGTGCCCGAACAGGAAAAGCAGGAGGCCTCGCATCGCCCGAAGCCGGTTTGCCGCCTCCGGCCAGACCAGGCTCGCCGGCCCGTCTATCACCCCGGCGGTGACCTCTTGGCCTCGGTGCGCCGGCAGGCAGTGGAGGAAAACGGCTCCCGGCGCCGCCACCGCCATCAACTGCTCGCCCACCTGGTAAGGGCGGAACACTTCGGCACGCTTGGCCGCCTCGGCCTCTTGGCCCATCGAGACCCAGACGTCGGTGAAGACCGCGTCGGCTCCTTCAGCGGCTTGTGCTGGCACAAGCGATTGCACCACCTTGGCGCCGAGGGCGGAGATAGCTTTGACGTCCACCTCGTCCAGCCCGTACCCTGCCGGCGAAGCGATGGCGAACTCCTCGACGCCGGCCAACGCGCACGCCAAGGCCAGGCTTCGCGCCACGTTGTTGGCATCGCCAACCCAGGCCACTCGCCGCCCCCCGAGGGAGCCACCCCAATGCGAGCGCAGAGTGAGGACGTCGGCGATGGCTTGGAGCGGGTGTGCCTGGTCCGAGAGAAGGTTGATGACCGGGACACCCGAAACCGCAGCCATGCGCACGAGGACTTGGTGGTCAAGGACACGGGCACCTATCGCTCCGTGGTACTGAGCGAGCGTGCGGGCAACGTCTTCGGCGCTCTCCCGGCTGTCCAGCCCGACTTCCTCGTCCCGTATGGAAACGGGGTGCCCACCCAGCTGGAACACTGCGACTTCAGAAGAGTTGCGCGTCCGCGCCGAGGGCTTCTGAAAGATGAGCGCGACACCTTTGCCCGCCAGTACGTGCGGTGGGTACTCGTCGCCGGCGAGCTCCATGACGGCTTCGAGCTCGTCGCGCGACAGGTCGCTAACGTCCAAGAGGTGACGGGTCATGGTTGTCCCAACGCTTTCTCGAGGATGGCGGTGCCCTCGTCGATCTGCTCTTCGCCCACGAGCAGAGGCGGCTCCAGCCGGAGGGCGGTAGCGGTGACGGCGTTTACGATCAAGCCCTGCTCCAAGCAGCGAGAGGCTACCTCGCGGGCGTTGCCACCCGATAGCTCCGCCCCGAGCAACAGCCCCAACCCACGGACGCTGGCTACCCCCGACATGCCCTCGAGCCTCTCGGCCAAGTAAGCACCCCTCGCTGCCGCCAACGACGGCACGTCCAGCTCTTCCATGACCCGGAGAGTTGCCCTCGCAGCCGACGCGGCCAAAGGCTGGCCCCCGAAGGTCGAGCCATGGTCTCCAGGCCTGAACGCCTCGGCCACTTCGCGCCTTGCCCAGCACGCCCCCACCGGGACGCCGTTGCCGAGCGCCTTGGCCACCGTCACCACATCAGGACGGGCCCCGTAGTGCTCGAAGCCCCACCACCTTCCGGTCCTGCCGAGGCCGGTCTGGACCTCGTCGACCATGAAAAGCACGCCACGCTCGTCGCAGAGCTTGCGCACGCCAGCGAAGTACTCACGCCCGGCCGGCCAGACCCCGCCTTCGCCCTGCACCGGCTCGAGCAGCACCGCTGCCACCTCGGGAGTGATGGCCCTCTCCAAGGCGTCGAGGTCCCGCCAAGCGACGTGGCGGAAACCTTCCGGTAAAGGCTGGAAGGCTTCATGCTTGGCCGGCTGCCCCGTTGCGTGGAGCGTGGCGAGGGTCCTGCCGTGGAACGAACCGTAAGCGCTCACCACCCCATAGCGGCCTGGGCCACCCCATTTCCGTGCCAGCTTGATCGCACATTCGTTGGCCTCTGCGCCACTGTTCGAGAAGAACACCAAGCCTCCCCCGCCGAGCAGCCGGTCGAGGGTCGACGCCACCTCCTCGCCTGGCAGGGTCTTAAAAAGGTTAGAGGCATGCAGGAGCGTGCCGGAGGCCTGGCAGAGCGCCTCCGCCACTGCCGGGTGGGCGTGCCCGAGCGACGTAACCGCAAGCCCAGACAGGAAGTCGACGTAACGCCGCCCTTCGCTGTCCCAGAGGTAGCTGCCCTCACCGCGGACGAAGGTGACCGGTGCCGGCGCGTAGGTCGGCATCAGATGAGAGCTCGGGCTAGCTGAGACCGGGTCAGCGGTCATGCGACAACCATCGTCCCGACCCCGCTCTTCGTGAAGAACTCGAGCAGGAGCGCATGGGGTACGCGGCCATCGAGGATGTGGACCTGCCCAACCCCACTCGTCACGGCGTCGAGGGCAGCGGCCACCTTGGGCACCATCCCACCAGTGATGGCACCCCGCCCGAGCAGGTAATCGAGCTCCACCGCAGAGAGGGATTTCACGAGGCTCGCCGGGTTATCCGGGTCCGCGAGGACACCCTCCACGTCGGTCAGGTAAACCAGTTTCTCTGCAGAGAGCGCCTTTGCGATGGCGCCGGCGGCAATGTCCGCATTGATGTTGTACGCCTGGCCCTCCTCGTCAGCACCGATCGTCGCCACGACCGGCACGAGATCTTCGGCCAGAAGGCGGGTCAGCAGCTCCGGCTGGAGGCGCGAGATGTCCCCCACGAAGCCAAGGTCAGGGTCCCTCGGCGCCGCCTCGATCATCCCTGCGTCCTCGCCGGAGATCCCGACGGCTAGAGGCCCGTGGACGTTGATCGCCGTCACGATCTCCCGGTTGACCTTTCCGACGAGGACCATGCGAGCGATCTCGAGGGTCTCGCTGTCGGTCACACGCAGCCCGCCCCTGAACTCGGGCGTCTTGCCGAGACGGCCCATGAGCTCACCGATCTGAGGGCCGCCCCCGTGGACGACGACCGGCAGCACCCCGACGGAGCGCATGAGTGCTATGTCACTGGCGAAACCCTCGAGGCCTAGCGAAGGCACGGCACCGCTGGCCGCACCCCACAGCGCGTTGCCTCCGTACTTGACAACGACGATCTTGCCCCAAAAACGCCTTATGTACGGGAGAGCTTCGACCAGCACCGCCGCCTTTGCGCCGGCATCCGCTTCCAGGCCCGCGCCCTCGCCATGCCCTCCCTCGTCCCACATATAAAAGAGTATACGTCATTGTGCATACTCATGCACAGCCTTAGGGCGCCACTCCCGCCAGGGGGAGGCCGGTCGTCTCCGCCCACCCCATCACCGCATTGGCGCACTGGAGGGCCTGGCCAGCGGCGCCCTTCACGAGATTGTCGAGAGCACAGATCGACACCGCCCAGCCCGTCCTCGCGTCGCGGCGAGCCGTCAAATGGGCCACGTTGGAACCGAGGGCCGCCTTGGTCGAAGGGCTGCCCTCTGAAACAATGACGAAAGGTTCGCCCGCATAGGCCTTCCCGAGCACCTCCAATGGCTCCTCGCTACCCGCCACCGGCCGGGCGTAGCACGTGGCGAGGATGCCACGGTTCATCGGAGCAAGGTGCGGCGTGAAGATCACTTGTGCACCGATCGCCTGTTCCATTTCGGGCGTGTGGCGATGGGTGAGCAGCCCATAAGCAGCAAAATCCTCGTCAACCGTGCAGAACTGGTAGCGGGAGCTCACCTTGGCGCCTGCACCGGACACGCCGCTCGTAGCGTCTACCACCACGCCGTGAGGCTCGATCGCCCCGGCCTTTACGAGCGGCGCCAACGCAAGGGCCGCGGCGGTCACGTAACAGCCGGGCACTGCAACCAAGCGGGCGCCCGCCAGCCCGTCTCTCGAAAGCTCGGGAAGCCCGAAGACCGACTCCTGGAGGAGCCCTGGGCAGCTGTGCTCCTCGCCATACCAAGCTGGGTACAAAGCCGCGTCGCGAAGGCGGAAATCTGCCCCGAGATCTATGACATGAGGCACTTTTCCTAGTAGCTCCGGCACCAACTTCTGAGACGCCCCGTGGGGGAGCGCACAGAACACCACGTCGGCGCCATCAGCGACAGCGGTGCCGGCAGGGCCGTAGACAAGCGCCGGATAGGCGGCGGCCAGGGACGGGTAGAGCTCTCCGACGGCCTTGCCCTCCTGAGAGGAGGCTGTCACGGCCGCCACCTCGAAGAGCGGGTGAGCTGCCAGCAGGCGCAGCAGCTCGGCCCCGGCATAGCCGGAGGCGCCAAGCACGGCGACGCGAGCCTTGTCGGTCATGGCCACGACCCTGCCGCCCGGCGAACGCGCATCATCCCGCCACCGTACCCGCGCGTCCTTGCCTGCAGCGCCGGCCGCTCAGCGGCCGCGGAGCTGGCCCTCGTGGCGCTCGGCCACAGCCTTGGCAACCCGCTCCCTCACGTTTGCCACCTCGTCGTCGGTGAGGGTCCGGTCGGCAGCCCGCAACCGAGCCCGGAAGTTGAGGCTACGCCGCCCCTCCCCGAGGGATGAATCCCTCCAAACCTCGAAAAGCACGACGTCCTCGGCGAGGTCGCCCGCGACATCGGTCACGGTGAGGTGCACGTCGGCCGCCGCTACCACCTCGGCGACAGAGAACGCCATGTCGAGGTCCACGGCTGGGTACTTGCTCACGCCGTGCGCAAGCCACGGACGGGGTGGGTGAGACAAGAGGCGGCCGAGGTCGGCAAGCAACACGGCCACCCGACCTACCAGGCCGCTGCGCGCAGCTACCTCGGGGGCCAGTTCTCCGAGCACCCCGACCGAGCGCCCAGCCACCGTCATGACGGCCCTCCGGCCGGGATGAAGCGCGCCGGTGACGGCCAAGGCCCCAAAAATGGGTGCTCCCTCCATTGGGGCCGCGACGAGCGCCGGGGCAGAAAGCCGGAGCGCCCCGGCCAGGACCTCCCAGGCGCGAGCCCCATAGCCAGCATCCACACCCGAACCGACGGCCACCATGCCGAGCTGTTCCCACTCGACGATGCCTTTGACAGCCCGGTAGACGAGGCCACCCCCAGCTCCGGAGGAGGGGCCCAAGCTCTCCGCCTCCGCGGCGGCGCCACGTGGCACCTGGCCCCCGGTCACCCGAGCCTCCAACGCTGCCGGGACGGCGAACACGTTGCCCACCTCGAACAGGCTGAGCGCGCCCGCTTGACGCTCGCGGTTCGAGCGCGCCGCCCGCAGCAGGCCAGGAAGGAGCGAAGTACGCAGGATGGACTGAGAACTGTCCAAAGGGTTCTCGACAGCCACCGCTCCGGCGGTTCCGAGGCCGGCTAGCTCGAGGTCCCGCTTGGACAGGAACGTAGAGGACCACGCTTCGCTCGCCCCCGTCCCCGCCAGGACCACCCTCACGCTGCGGCGGGCCCGCTGCCATTCGGCAAGCCCGCATGGCTTGGACGGCCTGGGCGGCAGCGTGCGCTCGATGTTCCCATACCCGTGGATCCGGGCGACCTCCTCCACCAAGTCCACCTCACGGGTGCAATCAGGACGCCAGGTGGGCACCCGGAACACCAAGGGCCCCCCTAAGCCGTCTCGGCCCGGTTCGTCTCGGTGAACGGGCTCGAAACCAAGCCTGCCGAGCAAGCTTGCGCACTGCTGCTCGGAAAGTGACGTACCAAGCACGGCATTGGCCCTGCTGGCGCGAAATGGCACCTCCAGCGGGGCGGGCAGACCCTGGCGGGCGTCAACGGTTGGGCCGCGCCGCACTCCCGGCCCGAGGAGCTCGACGAATCGGTCAACGGCTCGAAGCGCTAGCTCCGGGTCCACACCGCGCTCGAAGCGCGTGCGGGCTTCAGAAAGGAGCCCTAGGCGCGAGCCGGTCGCGGAGATCGCCAGCGGGTCAAAATTCGCTGCTTCCAAAAGGACCGTGGTCGTAGTCGAGGAAATTTCGGCCCCGGCGCCGCCCATTATCCCTCCCAGGCCCACGGCAGTACCCTCCGCGTCAGAGATCACTATGTCATCTGGGCAAAGTTGGCGCTCTACCCCGTCGAGGGTCACGAGGCGCTCCCCGGATCGCCCCCTCCGTACGCCCAACCCCCTGCCGCGGAGCCGAGAAATGTCATAGGGGTGGTTGGGCTGGCCGAGCTCGAGCATGACGTAATTCGACGCGTCAACCACTGGGCTTATCGGGCGCATGCCAGCCAAAGTAAGCCGCCGCCGGACAAGGGGGGAAACAGAGGCCTCGCCGACACCCTCGACGACCGTGCCGGTGAAGCGCGGGCACAGTTCGAAAGCAGCCGGGTCCACCTTGATCACGGGCGCCTCTATGTCACCGGCCACAAAATGAGGTGGTTCGGAGATGGAAAACGGCAGGCCCAGCCCGGCCGCCAGGTCGCGCGCGACCCCCACGACAGAAAAACAGTCGCCCCGGTTGGGACTTATCTCCAAGTCGAAGACGACGTCCGCGCCAAAACCGAACGCCTCGGCGACCGGCTGGCCCGGGCTGACAGACCCTGGGGCGAAAACGAAGATGGCCGGTGACGGCCCCTCCGGCCCAACGCCTAGCTCCGGAGCCGAACAGAGCATCCCATTGGACCACTCGCCCCTCAGCTTGCGACGGCCGATCTCCATCCCGTTCGGCATGACGGCACCAAGCGTCGCCAGCGGAACGAGGTCGCCCTCTTTCATGTTGAAAGCCCCGCACACCACTTGGCGCGCTTCCCCGTCGCCAGCGTCGACGTCTACGAGATGCACACGATCGGCACTCGGGTGCGGGCGCGTGGCGAGCACCCGCGCGACCACGATGCCGTCAAATGGGGAGGGGACGGCTTCGCTCGCCTCCACGACGAGGCCGAGGAAGCTAAGCGCGTCAGCGATGCGATCGGCCGGCTCCTCGACCGGTGTGAACTCTCTCAACCAACTGAGCGGTACGCGCATTGCTCTCGACGCCTTTTCAGAACTGTGAAAGGAAGCGGATGTCGTTGTCCAAAAGGTCCCTGAGGTCAGCGAGCGAAGTCCGGGCCGCCGCCATCCGGTCGATGCCGAAACCCCACGCGAACCCCGTATAGCGCTCCGCGTCAATGCCCACGGCGTCGAAGACCGCGGGGTCGACCATGCCGCAGCCACCCAGCTCGACCCATCCAGACCCGGTGCAGGTCCTGCAGCCCACGCCGTGGCACACCCAGCACGTCACGTCGAACTCGGCGGAAGGCTCGGTGAAGGGGAAGAAGCTAGGACGCAGCCGGGCGCGCCTGCCAGGGCCGAAAAATGCCTGTACGAAGGCGTCAAGCGTGCCCGCCAGGTGCCCCATCGAGATCCCCTCGTCCACCACGAGCCCTTCAATCTGGTGGAAAACGGGCAAATGCGATGCGTCCGGGGTGTCGCGGCGGTAACAACGCCCTGGGACGACGGCATAGATCGGAGGTTGGCGCGACTCCATCAGCCTCACCTGCACTGGCGAGGTGTGCGTACGCAGCACCGCGGACGGGCCTCGCTCTCCGCCCCCTTCCGGGGCTCCCTGGCCGCCAGAACCCCCCTCCCCGAGATCGAGGTAAAAAGTGTCGAACATACCCCGCGCAGGGTGATGAGGCGGCATGTTGAGGGCTTGGAAATTGTGCCAGTCGTCTTCGGCTTCGGGACCTTCCATTACCTCGAAGCCCATCGAGACGAAGATGTCCTCGAGTTCCTCGCGCACCTGGGTCACCAGGTGGAGGTGCCCTCGCATGGCGGGTGACGGAGGAGCCTCGGCCAGCCCACCACCGGCCCAACGAGCCAGCAAGGCGGTCTCGGAGAGGTCCAGGCGCTCCGATCCTGCCCTCCGGCTAGCCTCTTGCTCTTCGAGCTCGGCCATGCGCTTACCAAAAAACGCCTCCAGCTCCGACCTCGCCTCCTGGAGTGCACGGCCCACCTCGCGCCGCTCGGTAGGGGCGAGATCCCGCAGCGAGCCGGTGAGGCGCGCGAACGCGCTCCTTTTCCCGAAGGCTTCCGGCTCGACGGCGCGCAGCTCCGCTACGGAGCGGGCTCCTTCGACCAATTCCTTACCCCGTTGAGCGGCTTGCGTGACGGCGTTCATGGCGCTGCCAGCTTGCCAGCTACGGGACTTCGGCGAAGGGCAATTCCCGCCCTTCGCCGCTGGCGGGCCGCCTCGAAGCAAAGGACTGAGGCAGCCGCTCCGACGTTTAGGGACTCAGCGCCGCCGGGCATGGGTATGCTCACGAGCCCATCGAGATGACCGCCGAGCGCTGCCACCGGCAGCCCCGCGGACTCGTTGCCGACGACAAGGGCGCAGGGGTGGGTCAAGTCCAGCTCGTCGTAGCTGGTACCGCCAGCGGCCACCGCTCCCCATCTCTCGAGGCCCCACTCGCCGAGCTCGTCTAAAACGGCCTCAACCGCACCGCCAGCGACAACTGGAACGTGGAACACGGCGCCGGCGGAGGACCGCACCGCCTTTGGGTTCCACATGTCAACGGTCCCCTCGCAACACACGACGCCGCTGGCACCAGCGGCCCATGCCGAGCGCACGAGCGTCCCCGCGTTGCCCGGGTCACGCACGTCGGCGCAGACGACGACGAGCTGGGGGCCGTCCGAGCGAAGCCGGTCTATGCCGGCAAGGGGCAAGGCACAGACAGCCATCAACGGCTGGGGCGACACCGTGCCCGCCACGCGCTCCAATACGCCCGGGGCAAGTTCGAAGACGCGTGCGCCGGCGCTGTGACAACGGTCAACAAGTGCGGCCAGGCGTACCTCGGGACCTACCTCGCCTTGGCCGCCGCCTCCGGGTTGCGGTGCCCCGTCTGGTGATGCCGCGGCCCGGTCCCAGCCTGGCGCCAGGAAAACGGCTTCGATGGCACCGCTAGCTGCAAGCGCCTCCTCCAAAAGCTTGGGGCCTTCTATCACGAAGCACCCCTCCTGCTCGCGCACACTGCGCCGCCCGACGAGGCGGCGCAGTCTCTGGACGCGCGGATGGCGGTAGTCGAGGCCTCGCGCGGCCAACTATTCGGTTTCGGCGCTGGCCAGCCCGGCCGCGGCAGGCGTCGCGCTCGCGAGGGCATCCCTGGCGACAACGACCAAGCGAGAGAACGCGTCTGCGTCGCGCACCGCAATATCTGCGAGCACCTTGCGGTCCAGGCTCACGCCAGCCAGCCGGAGGCCCGCGACGAAACGGCTGTAGGTGGAGCCGTTTGCACGGCACGCGGCGTTTATGCGCTGCGTCCAAAGACGCCGGAACTCGCCCTTCCTCGCCCGCCTGTCCCGGTAGGCGTAGGCGAAGGAGTGCATGACCTGCTCATGCGCGGCCCTATAGCTGCGGCTCTTGTTGCCGTAGTAGCCCTTGGCGGACTCCAGCACGGCACGGCGGTGCTTCTTACTGTGAACTGAGCGCTTAACACGCGCCATTGCTCTCTCCTCCTCTCAGCCCAGGTCCGGCACCCACTTATATGCCCAGCATGCGTTTGACCGCAGCGGCATCGCTCGCTGAAACCTCCGCCGGGCGCGCCAAGCGGCGCATGCGGCTCGAGTCCTTTTTTTCCGCCAGGTGGGACCTCATGGCCTGCCGCCGGCGTAAGCGTCCGCTCCCCGTCACCTTGAAGCGCTTGGCCGCGCCACGGTCAGTCTTTTGCTTAGGCATTCAGGCCTCAACCTCTCGTCTCCACCGGTCCGGGCGCCGGCCGGGCTTTGCCCGCGCCACCAACACCGGTTGTTACGCGATCAAGGTAGCAGAAAGCACAGGCTTTCGTCAGGCGCCACCAGCGTTGCTCGACGGCCGCCAGCTCCACGCCCGTATTCTCTGCCTCCTCACGCTCGAGCGCGCTCAGCTTGAAGCTGGGGTGGGGATGCCGACCGGCGCCGGGAGGCCTGCGGTCGCCGATTGGGCACCATCCGGCGCCCCATCCGGCGCCCCGTCCGGGTGACCAGGAACCGAAGGCGCCGTTACATCGTTTGGCCTGCCGCCGGCGGCTGCCCCGTCGTGGCCCTCGGGGACCGCGCGTCTTGGTTGCTGGCCGTGGGAGGCCTCGGGACCATTAGGGGCTCCCAGGGCTGCTTCGGTGATCTCTTCTGAGGCTGGCCCCGAATGATCCTGCGGCACTTGCTTGGCACGCCTGTCCGGAGCAAGGACCATCGTCATGTTCTTCCCGTCGAGCTTGGGTGACGCCTCGACCTTCGCGAGCGAGGAGACCTGCCCCACCAGCTCGTCTAGGATCTTCATCCCGAGCTCGGGATGGCTCACCTCACGGCCGCGGAAGGTGACCGTGACCTTGACCTTGTGCCCCTCTTCTAGGAACTTGCCCACTTGGCGCGTCTTGGTGCTGAAGTCACCGGTACCGATCTTGGGCCGGTACTTCATCTCCTTGATGGTGGTGTTGGTGGCTTTCTTCCTCGACTCTCTCGCCTTCTGGGCGGTCTCGTACTTGAAGCGGTTGTAGTCCATGATCCGGACAACAGGTGGGTTGGCGTCCGGTGCCACCTCGACTAGGTCGAGGTCAAGCTGACGCGCGGCCGCTAGGGCGTCGGGGAGCGCCTTCACCCCGAGCTGCTTGCCCTCGGGGTCGATGAGGCGAACCTCCCGAGCACGAATCCGGTCGTTGACCCTGTGCCCGTTGGCTTCTGGTGTGGCTATGCGCTGCTCTCCTTGCTAGGGCCCCAGGGCCAGCCGCTACCCGGCAGCGGCCTGAGGCGGGGACGGATCTCACCGAGGGCCGCGCGGTCTCCACCGGCTTGTCGCACGTCGATCAAAGAGGTCACAACAGCGCCGTGAAGGGGGTTCAGTGCCAAAAGCGCGCCCACCCTCGCTTTACCTGCCGAGTCGCGTCTGGTCGTCGGCACTTCAATCAGGGTGTATGACCATTAGGCGCTGTCGGGCTCCTCATCAGTCTCTCCGAGGCCACTCGTTCGGAGGTTTCATCATAGGCTAGCGCAGGTGAGTACGCTTTGGACACCTAGCGGCGAGCACGCCGTACCGCGCTCGCCAGCAGGAGGCTCGCCGTCAGGATCTCCGGCTGGGCACCAGCCTTCACCGGCACCGCCGGCAGGAGCTGGGCCGACCGGCGATAGGAGGGCCACTGGTAACGACGGGCACGCTCCTGGCCCTTCAGGGGAGAGCGGACAGGGACGGCTGGCGCAAGCCGGGGAACCGAGCGCCGAAGAGATCCGCGCCGCCGAAGAGGAGATGGCCGCGGTACGAGAAGAGCTCCTGCGTGCCCCTGCCGAGCTTGTCGTCGCCAACCACGCCATGGGGCTTTGGGAGCTCGCTGCCCTCCACCTGTCGAGTGACCCGCCGCAGCTACCACAAGCTCAGCTGGCCATTGACGCGCTGTCCGGGTTGCTCGATGGCACCCACGGGAAGTTGGGCGACGCCGAGAAGACGCTCGCTGACGGCCTAGCGCAGATACGGATGGCCTTTGTCCAGCTAGCCCAGGCCAACAACAACAATTAGGGTCCCTTCAAGACGGCACGGGTCAACCGGGCCGTCTAGGTAGCGGCCTCTTGAGAAGCGTGTACAACGCCTCCGAACCGCCGACGACCAGACGGTCACAAAAGAGAGGCCTCAGCCAGCGCTGCCGCCTCGGCGCCGGGTAGCACGCCATCGTTGCCGCTCACCCGGCGCACCATTTCCGCGATCGTGTAAGAGTCGAGGTGCGTCCTCATATGCTCGCCGACCTCGGCCCACACCGACAGGAGCACGCACTGCCCCTCGTGGTCGCAGGCGCCGCCAGCGTGGGGCTCCCCGAAATCACCCACCACGATCGGGCCGTCGACAGCGGCAACGACCTGGCCTAGGGTGAGCTTCTCCGGCGGTCGGGCCAGTACGTAACCTCCACCGACGCCCCGCTTGGAACGCACGAGCCCAGCTCCCTTGAGCGCGAGCAGTATCTGCTCGAGATAGGGCTGCGGGAGCCCTGTGCGAAGCGCGATGTCACGGACTGACGTGGGAGTGTCCCCGCCATGGAGGGCCAAAGACAGGAGAGCACGGCACGCGTAATCACCACGTGTCGAAACCCTCACGTCACCATGGTACTAAGGCCGGTAGCCAAGGCCGAGCACCCTGAGCACCTCAGTGAGCTCGGTCGGTGGAGACGAGGCGAACTTCATCTCTTCGTCCGAAACCGGGTGCCTGAAAGAGAGCTCCGTCGCGTGCAACCAAGGTCGCGAGAGGCCAGGGAGCCACTCGTGGACAACCAAGAGCTGTGCCCTGTTCGCGTAACGGTCGTCACCCACGAGGGGGTGCCCGATGGCAGCTAGGTGTACCCGGACCTGGTGGGTGCGGCCGGTCTCGAGGCGGCAGCTAAGGAACGTCACAGGGAAGGCGGACCGCGACCTATCCAGTGCCAGGTAGCGGGTCCGAGCGGGACGGCCTCCTTCCACCACGGCGATCTTTGTACGGTCCCTCGGCGACCTCCCAAGGGGCGCCTCGACCAGGCCCTCGTCAGCAGCTAGCTCGCCATGCACGACAGCCAAGTACCTGCGCAGCGCGATGTGGGCGGCCATCTGGCGCGCCAGCGCCTCGCGCGCTTGTGCCGTCCGCGCCACGACCAACAGCCCGGATGTCCCCTTGTCCAGGCGGTGCACTACCCCGGGTCGCGTGCTGTCCGGCCCGGCTGTCGCCATGTCTGGAAACAGCGCAACGAGCTGCTGGACGAGCGTCCCATTCGAGTTGCCGGCGCCTGGGTGGACCACGAGCCCCGCAGGTTTGTCCACGACGACGAGGTGCGCATCAGCAAATACCACTTCCGCTTGGAGCGGAGTTGGCAGGGCTCGTGGGGCTGCGGCGGACGGTGGCTCACTGGCCCCAGCTGAGGCGCCGGTCCCAGCTTCGCCCTCGTCGCCGGCAAGCTCGACAGATAGCTCGTCCCCGGCACGCAGCCGCCGGCTGCCCGAGCTCGCCGGGACACCGCGCACGCGCACCTTCCCGGCCATCACCAGGCGGGAGGCCTCAGCCCGGCTGACGCCCGTCAGGAGCGCCAAACCGCGGTCCAGGCGCTCACCATCGAGAGACGACATGGCTTCTATGCGAAGCAAACGGGGCAAGGGGCTCACCCGCCTCGCCCTCGCCGGGCGACATCGGCCAAGGCGTGCCTTGTTCCTCGCTCGCCCTCAGGCTCGCCACGAGCTTGCGCCCGGCCAGCATCGCGGGCGTCCCGGTCGTGCTCGGAGGTGCCTGACCGGTAAGAAAAGACCGCTCCTATCGCGACCGTCACCGCCCCGACACTGAGAGCGGCGTCAGCGACGTTGAAAACGGGCCACCAGCTGACCAGCTGGATGAAGTCCACTACCGCCCCGTGGTGGTGGCGGAAAAGCCGGTCCGCGAGGTTAGACAGAGCGCCCCCGCTCATTAATGCGAACCCGACGACGTAGGCCCAGCCACCGCCCCCCCTCACGAGGCGGCCCGACTGCCACAACACAAGCGCGACAAGCATGATCACCGCCACCTCGACAACGGGAGCGACGCCGCTCCCGATCGAGAAGGCAGCCCCGCGGTTAAACGTCAGCACGAGGTTGATGGGGCCAAGAACGTGGCGGGGCCCGCCTGCGAGCTCCCGTTGTGCCCAGGACTTGGTCCACTGGTCGCCTGCAATCACGAGCGCCGCCAAACCAAACAGCACCGACCAACGCGATCTCGAGTGGCGCGATCTCGAGTGGCGCGATCTCGAGTGGCGCCACCAGCCGACTGACCCTCCGCCGACTGACCCTCCGCCGGCCGGGCTCACTGACGGCGAGCCGCCAGCCCCCCGCTCTTGCACGATACGCACAGCCTGGCATGAGGCAACGCCTCCAGCCGGGCCCTTGGGATCTCCGTCCCGCAGTTCTCACAGCTCCCATACGTACCAGCCGCGATCTTCGCGAGTGCCAAGTCGATCTCCTCTATGGCGGCCTGCGCCTGCGCGGAGAGGTGCAGGTCGAGCTCGCGGTCGACGTTGGCGGTCCCGCCCTCTCCCCCCTCCTCATCAAATTGCACGTCGCCGGGCTCGTGCTCGAGTGCGAGGGCTTCTGCCTGCGCCTTCAGCTCTTCTGCCTGGCGCGTGTAGTTGTTGCGCTCAAAAAGTAGGAGTTCGCGCTGGTGCTCGAGGAACACGTCTGCATCGCCATCTTCGGTCGGCGCTTCGTTTAAGGGCTCGCCGTCGTGAACATCGGGCGACGCGGCATCCCGTGCCCCGGAGTCGGTCTCGGCGCCGTCGGTCTCGGCGCCGTCGGTCCCGGCAACCCCCGTACCTACCTGCGCGACGCCGTGCCCATGAAGCTCCTCCGCCGAGCCGCCACCTTCGTGGGCAGCCGGAGACGCCTTCTTGGCCCCCTTGGCCACCGGGCTGCTCGCGTGGCTGGCCCCCGCGTGGCTGGCCCCCGCGTGGCTGGCCCCCGCGTGGCTGGCCCCCGCGTGGCTGGCACTTACATGGCTGGCGGTCGCCGGACCAGCCTTGGCGCCCGGCTCATGTTCTCGGCCGGCAGTGCTCGGTGCCTTGGTACCAAGTTGAGCCGCTGATGCTTTCTTGGCCGTGCCCCCACCGGGTGCCCTGGAGCCACCGCCCCGGTGGGCAGAGTTATCGGGCCCATCGGGCCCATTGCCCTCTATTGCCTCGAGGGATGCACCCTCGGGCACGGCACTCTCTTCAGCGACTTGCTCAGCAGCTTGTTTGCCTTTAGGCATAAGTCAGACCTCACCCTTCGCGGAGCCGGGAAGCCTACCACGGATGCTTAGCGAACAACCTGGCACCGCCGTACATTCCCAGACACCTCCAGAAGCGTCTGACCTCGGCAGAGAGCGCGCCGAACTGAAGCGGCCGTGGCGGTCAGCTCGCGTTCAACCTCGGCGCCGGAAACGGCCGAGCCCGCGCTCCGCTCCCATATCTTGCTCTTGGAAAAAGTTGTCCAAGGCCCGTTCGTCGAACGCCACCGTCGCTGGCTGGGTTTCGTCACCGCCGGCATCGCCATGAGCACTCGACGGGCCTTCAGAGAAGTGCTGGTCCCATGGGCTGACCCGCCCGACGGGCTCTTCACGCGCTTCCCCGTCTGGCTGAGAGGCCAGCGTGCTAGCCCGTACGTCCACTGTCGCCCCCGACCGCTGCTCCTCCTCCAGCCGTGGCGCTTCGAGCCTCGGGGCCTCTGGCTTGGGGGGCTCGGCGGCTGGAAGCGCCTCGGGCATATCAGGAGCCCCCTCATTTAACGAGCCGCCGGGCAAGGGGCTCACCGGCACGGGCGAGACGACCACCTCCAGGGGCGGCTCGCCCGTCAGCCCGGCGCCTTCCACGGCAGCCGTGGCCTCACGAAGGGCCTCCAACAGGTGCAACTTATTGGCGTCCACCCAAGCCCGGAGATCATCTGCCTCGCGCAACGCCCTACGGAGCGCGTCTTCGGTCTTCTCCAGGCTCGCCCGAGCCTCAGCTGCCTTTGCTTCGTATGCCCGGCGCCCCCGCTCCTCGGCCTCCGCAACGACCGCCTGGCCCTGCGCTCGCGCCTCGGTCAGCATCCGCTCGGCCTCTTCGCGCGCTTCGCGTACCGTCTGGTCTGCCGTGCGCTGTGCCATGAGCAGGACGCGCTTTAGGGTGTCGTCGTTGGTTGAAGCGTCTTCCAAGGAACGCTCCGCGCGGTCAGCTCGCGTTTCAGCACGCTGGAGGCGCTGCTGTAACTCATCGGCTGCTACGGCGGCCTGCTCCAAAAAGCCGTCGACATCCTCTGGGTGGTAGCCGCCGCGCAGCTTTTCGCGAAACTGCACGTCCCGGAAGACCTTCGGGGTGAGTTCCATGCGCGAATGCTAACACTCCCGACGCTGGTCACCGGTGATACCCGAGGCTTGGCAGGAGCTGCGCGATCAGATCACAACTAGAGAGAGGACGTACTCCGTGACTATCAAGATGACGAAAAAAGCGATCATGAACGAAATGTCGAACATGCCTAGGGGCGGGACGATCTTCCTGAACGGCGCGATCACAGGCTCGGTCGCTTTGGTCAACCAGTGGGACACATTGCTCATGGGTGACCCGGCTTCGATCGGGAACCACGAAAGCACCGCCCGCAGTATCAGCATCAGCAAGTAAATCCACCCCAAGGTCTCCAGCGGGTGCGTGACCCAACTCTTCATAAGCCTCTCCGCCTCCCTGAGGTGCTGCTTGGCCAATGGGGATGCCCATAAGCCTCGCCCGCCGCCAGACGAAAGTGCATCAGCGGTAGCCCCGTTCCTGCAGGCGCCTCTTCTCCTCGGGTGAGACCTCGACGTTGCTCGGAGTCATCAGGAATACCTTGTCAGCAACTTTGTCCATGCTGCCGCCAAGGGCATACGCGACACCGCTACAAAAATCGATCATCCGATGGGCTAGCTCACGGTAAGCATTGCCCAAGTTGACGATCACCGGCTGACCAGTCCGAAAACGGTCTGCGATCTCCTGGGCATCGGCGAACTCCACAGGAGCCGCTACGTACACCTTTGCGGCCGGAGGTTGGCTGGACATGGACTGGGACTGCGCGGGCACCGGGCGTAGGGGCGTGGGCATTGGCCTCAAGTTGATGGTGGCACCTTCCTCGCGGGGCAAGGTCCTCACTGCTGGCGATACCTGAGGTGCAGGCTCGGCCACTTCGGGCGCCCGGCGTGGCGCTGGAGGAACCGGTGCCTCCTCGTAGGGCTCGTAGTCTTCGTATTCTTCGGCATCGGCCAAGCCAAGCCACATCAACATCTTCTTGCCCGTACCTGGCATAGATCCTCCTTGTTTATAGCGTAGCCCGAGCGCCACCCCTCCCGTTGGACTGGAGGCTCAGCCGCGCTTTGGGGGCCGCGAGCCAAAGAGCGCCTGCCCAAGCCGGACGACCGTGGCGCCCTCGGCCACGGCGAGCTCGAAATCGGCGCTCATCCCCATGGACAGCTCGGGTAGGCCGAGCTCTAGGGCGAGCCTTGCGACCGACCGGAAGTGGCGAGCAACCTCGGCCGGAGGTGCCCCTCTCGGGCCAAGCGTCATCAATCCCTTCACCGAGAGGCCAGCGGCGCTCGCGACCGAAACCAAGCCAGCCACTTCTTCCTCAGCTGCCCCCGCCCTAGCCGCACTTGGACTGGCCTCCCGAGCGGAGCTGGGTCCCGTGGCGCTTCGCACCTCGACCAAGACCGCCGCACCAGGCCTCAGGCGGGCGAGCGCCAGGGCCTCCTCCTCGCGGTCGAGGCCGTGCCAGAGGTGCACGTGCGGTGCCAACCGGGACAGCTTGTTGCGCTGGATGCCGCCCAGGAAGTGCCACCGCACTCCCCCAGGCACGGAGCCGAGCTTGGCAAGCATCTCCTGTGCATAGTTCTCACCGATGTCGGAGAGGCCAGCTTCGACGGCAGCCCTCACGGCCTCGGGCCCGAAGCCCTTGGTCACGGCCACCACCGTGACGGCACGAGGCCCGCGCCCAGCGTGCTCTATGCGATCACGGACGGCCGCCAGGCGTGCGGCTACCGAGGCGGGGTCCATACCACCGTCGCCTGGCGCCCTCGGTCTGCGCGCGCCCGCCACGACCAGTGAGCGGGTGAGCAGTGGGTGCAGGTCTGCGAGACGGCAGACAGCGATGCCCCGGCGCGTTCGAGTGCCGAGCCGACCGCTGCAGGGAGGTCGAGGGCGGGGCGCCCGCTAGGGGCGACGGAGCGGACGACGGGCCCGAAACGCCTGGCCATCGTGTCGAGGTCAGCCGGGGAAAAATCGTAAGCGTGGGGCCATATGCACGGTCCGAGAGCCGCGAACACTTCGCGCGCCCCAAGGCTCTCCATGGACTTGACAGCTGCCTCCACCACGCCGCCGAGCAGGCCCTTCCAACCGGCATGGACGATACCGACCACCCCCTCAGGTGACGACAGCGCCACGGGTGCGCAGTCGGCAGTAAGCACCGCCAGGGCTGCACCAGGGCAAGATGTCACCGCAGCGTCGGCTTCTTCTCCGCGGCACCCGCCCGGCTCCTTCACGAGCGCCACTTGAGCCCCGTGGACTTGCTTCAGCCATGTCCAGGGAACGGGGGCAAGCCGTGAGCACGCCCCACCAAGCGTGCTCGCATTAGAAAAATCTCCCGCCACCCGGCTCGACGAGCGCACCAAGGCACCACCCGGCAGAGCCGCCGACCAGGTGAACGCGGGGAGCCCGGCCCAACAGCCAGAGCGCGGGTCGCCCTCGCGACTACCTGAGGAAGGGAGGGACGTCGAAGTCGTCGTCGTCCCCCAGGCCGAGGCCGCCAGGCGCAACGTCCGGCTCCCCGTCGACCAGGCCGATCGAGCGGCGTGGAGCCCCTTCTCGGCTGGGCTCCTCGCTGGCTTGCTCGGGTGCACCGTCCCAACGGTCGAAGCCGGCCGCTATGACAGTCACGCGCACTTCATCACCCATCCCTTCGTCGATGACCTGGCCAAAGATGATGTTGGCGTCGGGATGAGCAGCGGCATGGATGATCTCGGCGGCCTCGTTTACCTCAAACAGGCCGAGCTCGGGCCCGCCGGCAATGTTGAGCAGGATGCCGCGCGCGCCCTCGATCGAGGCTTCGAGGAGCGGGGAGGTGACAGCCATGTTGGCGGCTGCTGGCGCCCGCCCGTCACCAGAGGCCGTGCCGATACCCATGATCGCCGTGCCGGCGTTGGTCATGACCGCCTTCACGTCGGCGAAGTCGGTGTTTATGAGGCCCGGCGTCGTGATCAGGTCAGTTATGCCCTGGACGCCGTGAAGGAGCACGTCATCAGCCATCTTGAACGCCCCCACCATGGTCGTCTTGTTGCTGGCCACGGCTAGGAGCCGGTCGTTGGGGATCACGATGAGCGTGTCCACCTTCTCCTTTAGGCGCTGGATCCCCTGCTCGGCCTGCAGCGAGCGACGGCGACCTTCGAAGGAGAACGGTCGAGTAACGACGCCGATCGTGAGCGCGCCGGCCTCCTTGGCGAGCTCCGCGATAACCGGCGCCCCGCCCGTCCCCGTGCCGCCGCCCTTGCCCGCGGTGATGAAGACCATGTCAGCACCTTTCAGCACCTCCTCGATCTCCTCCCGGTGTTCCTCCGCTGCCAACCGGCCAATTTCGGGGTCGCTGCCCGCGCCGAGCCCGCGAGTCAGCTGTCGCCCGATGTCAAGCTTCACGTCGGCATCGCTCATGAGAAGGGCCTGCGCATCGGTGTTGACGGCGATGAACTCGACGCCCTTGAGACCGGCGTCGATCATCCGGTTGACCGCATTGACGCCACCGCCGCCGATGCCCACCACCTTGATGACGGCTATGTAATTTTGCGCTGAAGCGGCCATTGCACCTTCCTAGGATTTGGCTTGGGCCTAACCGTAGGCCTAAAGTAGAGGTTTAAGGTTGCTCAACCTCTAGCCGTGGTTTACCAGACGTTACCGCCCACGTCACTTGGCGATCAAGTGGGCTTGGAGGTGTTCGCCCCGGGGCCTCTGCGGCAGACGCGATAGGCCTGCAGCGCGACTACCCACCGGACGGGGTGAGAGCGGGGCTCCCGGGCACTGTTAGGTCCACGAGCGAATACCCAGAGAGCGGGACGCGCTTGGCCAGTTCTCCCAGCACCGCGAGCTTGTAGGGCAGGTTGCTGGCGCGTCCGAGCACCACCGTTGCCGGGGTGCCTGGGATGCGTGCTTCGAGCCCGTCCACGGTTGAATAAGAAAGCTCGAGCCGGCGCTTTGCCAGGATGGCCGGCGTAACAGCCGCAGCGCTGAGCAGCGCGTCCAGCTCGCCCTGGGTAGCGGGCGCCACAGGTGACACGTAGTGGCCGGGGGCGGCACTTGCCGCACCCGAGACGAGCGGCAAAGTAGGGGCGCTGCGCGCTTGGACCGCCTCGAGGACCCTACCCGTCTTGTCAACGACGTCGAAGAGTTGATTGCCCGCCTTCACCAGCGCCGCCGGGGACCGCTCCTGCACCGTCACAACGAGCGACCAGGGCCACCGGCGCGCGAAGGACACATCCCTTACCCATGGCAAGGCGTCGACGGCCCTCGCGGCCCGCTCGCCCCCCGCACCCACCATCAGGGTTGTTCCAAGCCTGAGCCCCGCGGCGCTCAGGATCTCCGCGCGGGGGGTGTGGGCGTTGCCCCTCACCACCACATGGCGCAACGCGAACAGCGGAGAGTGAAGCGCCCCAATGCCGGCCCCAACCAGGCACAGGACGCCCATCGCGCCGAGCAGCACCTTTAGGCGGCGACGACCCTCGGCCCTGCGCGCCTCCGCCCATCGGCGCCTGAAACGGGGGTCAACTCTGGGCGGCGGGGGAGGTGGCGGGCCAGGCGGGCGCTCCCGCTCTGCCTCTTGGCTTCCACCAGCACCGGCGCTTGCCCGGCTGGCGTCGCCAGTAGCGTCACTGGGCGGTACTCCCCACTCAGTTTCATCCCATTGCGGCTCTTCCCATGGCGGCTCTTCCTCCTGGGCCCCACCCCCCTGGACCGCATCCTCCCCGAGGGGGGCCGGCCGCCGCTCGGGCGGCAACAGCGTTTCGTTCATCCCCGCGCGTCCTCCCGTGCCCCTCATCTCTGGCCCCTCATCTCTGGCCCCTCATCTCTGGCCCCTCATCTCTGGCCCCTCATCTCTGGCCCCTCATCTCTGGCCCCTCATCTCTGGCTGGCACCGGCGAGCAGTTCGTCGGGCAAGCCGGTAAGGTCGCCGGCTCCCATGGTCAAGCAGAGGTCGCCGGGAACGAGGAGCTTCGACAACAGGGCGCGGAGAGCACCCCTGTCCTCCTCGTAATAGACGACCATGCCCTCGCGAGCGGCCCGAGCAGCATCGGCAACCATGCTGCCGCTGACACCGGGCCGTGGGGCCTCCCCTGCCGCGTACACCCCTGTGACCACCACGACGTCGGCCGCCGAAAGGGCCGCGCCAAGCTCCCGCCAAAGGGCCTCAGTCCGGCTATAGCGGTGCGGCTGGAAAACGGCTACGACGCGGCGCCAGCCGCCGTTCCTTGCAGTGGCTAGAGCTGCCCTGACCTTGCCAGGGTTGTGGGCATAGTCATCGACGTAGGTAATGTCGCGGGCTTCGCCGCGAAGCTCGAAGCGCCGGGCAACCGCCCTGAAGGTGCCCAAAGCGGCGCGCGAAGCGTCGGCAGGGACGTCGAGCTGGTCGGCCATGGCGACAGCGGCGGCAGCGTCGAGCACGTTGTGGAGCCCCGGTACCGCAAGGTCGAAGCACCCGAGGCCATAGCCACGGGTCCCTGCTCCTCGTTGGCGGTCCACCCGGAAGTGCGAGGAGCCTGCCTTCAGCTCGACGCCGCCCACCCGGTAGGAGGCGGCGTCGTCTGTGCCGTAAGTGACAAGCCCGGATAGGCCCCCCAACTTCGCCGCCACGCGCTGAGCGCCGGGGTCGTCGGCACACACCACCTTGGGCCCCGGCGCCTGCGAGACGAACTCGGCGAATGCCGCCTCCATTGTCGCGACATCACCGAAATGATCGAGGTGATCCGCTTCAGCGCTCGTCACCACCACAGCCTCGGCAGGTAGGCGCAAAAACGTGCCGTCCGACTCGTCTGCCTCGACTACCAGCCACTGACCGCTCCCCCACCGAGCTCCCGGCCGCCCGCCCGCCAGGTCGCCACCCACGAGGTAAGCAGGCGCCGCCCCGGCACCCTCCAAGACAGCCGCGAGCATGGCGGTCGTCGTCGTCTTTCCGTGCGTCCCGCTCACGGCGACGGTGCGGCGCAAACGGCACACGGCTGCCTCAAGTTCCGCCCGTGTCAGCAGGGTGAGGCCGCGCGCACGAGCACTTGTGAGCTCGATGTTGTGCTCCCCGACCGCCGCCGAGAAGGCCACCAGCTCCGCCTCGCCTAGGTTGTCCGGACTGTGGCCCACGAAGGTGCGGACACCGAGCGCAGCCAGACGCGACAATGCCGGCGAGGCTTGCTGGTCACTCCCGGAGACCTCGTGCCCCATCTCCACTAGGACGGTGGCGAGGGCGTTCATGTTGGCGCCACCGGCTCCCACAATGTGGATCCGCCTCCGGCCCATGGACAGATCGGGGATCGCCAGGCCGCCGTTGCGTGGGTGCGTGCCGGCACGCTCATCGGGCACTCGGAGCCACCCTTCCAGCCGCCGTCTCCCGCCAACGAGCGCCCCTGGCGCAACCCAGGACGAGATCGGCAAGGTCGCTCGTCGCGGACGGCCGCGCGAGCGACCTGGCGGCTTCCCCCATTCGAGCTAGGTGCTCAGGGCGCGAGAGGAGGTCGTCCAGCTCGCTGGCAAGGCGAGCACCGTCTAACCGGCCATCTTCCACCACGACCGCACCCCCGGCCCGGGCCATCGCGCGGGCGTTGGCACCCTGGTGGTCCCCTGGAGCACCAGGCAACGGGACAAGGATGGAGGGCAGGCCAGCCAGAGCCAGTTCGGCCACCGAGCTGGCACCCGCCCGCTGCACTGCTATATCGGCGGCAGCGTACAAGCTCGCCATGTCCTCTTCGTACTCGACTACCTGGTAGACGAGCCCGACGGCACGCGAGATCGGGTTTTGCGAGATCGGGTTTTGCGAGATCGGGGTTGACGATTGTGGCGATTGCTTGGCGAAGCGCTCCCAGTCGCGACGACCGACAACGTGGCGCAAGACGGTCCCGTCCCTCTCACCCCAGAGCCCTGCGAGCTGGGCCGTCGCTTCATTAATGCGAAGCGCCCCAAGCGAGCCGCCACACACCGCAACGACAGTTGCCCCCGACGGGACCCCGAGGCGTTCGCGCGCCCGACGCCGCCCCTCGGGGCTCCTGTCTATGCAGGCCATCTCGGGTCGCACGGGGACGCCCGTAAAAACCGAAAGAGCCGTCCGGCGACGCCAGTGGGGCGGACCGGGAGGCGAGTGCCGCGGGACGCCTTCCGCGCTGGCGACAGCGATTTTCGATGCCAACCGGTTGACGAGGCCAGGTACGGAGTCCAGGTTGACTACGACCACGGGCACCCCCCAAATCGCGGCGGCAACGACGCAAGGGAAGCTGGCATACCCGCCGAAGGAGACCACCACAGCGGGGCGCCACCTCGAAAACAAGGCCATCGTGATGGCCACCGCCGCGCCTGCATCCGCGAGTGCCCCCGCGTTGGCCAAGCCCTGGCGGACCTGCCGGCCGCGCTGCCAGCCACGGCCCGGTAGCAGGGTCGTCGGGAATTCTCCCGTAGCCCGCGTCTTGGCTTCGAGGCCGCGCTTCGACCCAACGAAACGGATGCTCGCGGGGTCGTGGCCACGACTTGCCAGCTCCCTAGCGAGCGCCACTCCCGGGTATATGTGCCCGCCCGTCCCGCCCCCGGCGACCACCACGCATGCACGCTGGGGCGGGAGCCGGCGGCTCGAGCGCACGAGGGACATGCGCGCCAGGGACGGCCGGGTCATGACGGCGCACCGCTCCCGTCCAGGCTCGCCGCTCCCTCTCTGCCCCCACCGCTCGCGGGCAGGGGCGAGGCCACGACCGGGTGACGCGCGACATTGGCGAGAAGGCCGGACGCAAAGAGGTCAATCACGAGAGACGTGCCACCGTAAGAAACAAACGGCAGGGGTACGCCCGTAACGGGCAGGACGCCGGCCACGGCACCGGCATTCACGATCCCCTGCAGTACTAGCCACGCCGTGATGCCCGAGGCGAGCAGGCTCTCGAAGGTGGTCGGAGCTCGCCATGCGATCCTCGTACCTACGACGCCGATGAGAGCGAACATCGCGAGGATGACCGTGGCACCGACGAGACCCGTCTCTTGGCCTATGACCGCATAGATGAAGTCCGTGTACTGGTTGGGCAGGTAGCCCCAGCTCGCCAGGCTCTGCCCGATGCCGGCACCCGTAAGGTGGCCCGTCGCGAGGGCTATCAGGCCCTGCACGGACTGGTAGCCGCTCGTGGTGGCGTGGGCACCGGGGTTGAGGAACGACGTGATGCGTGCAAGACGGTAAGGGGCGGTGACCGCGAGCCCGATGCCGCCCAAAGTTGCCAGCCCGGCAGCGGCTCCGAGCCAGCTGAGTGGCAGGCCAGCCGCGAACAGTACGGCCAGCCCAATGGCGCACACCACTACGGCAGTGCCGAGATCGGGCTGCTTGATAATGAGGAGGCCGAAGACGACAAGCACCGTGAGCACGGGGCCTGCCCGGTAACTCCAGCTCCCCTTGCCCTCGCGCCTGGAGAGCACGTCGGCAGCGAACAGGACGACGGCCAATTTGGCCAGCTCGGAGGGCTGGAACTCGAGCGACCCGACGCCGATCCATCGCGACGCGCCGCCGGCGCTGCGTCCGTGGACGAGGACGACCAGCAAGCCAAGGGTGGCCACCACCAAGAGCGAGCGGGCCATGCGCTGCCAAAAATCAAGCTTCATGCGTTGGGCAACCAAGAAGGCGAACGCGCCCAAGACCAAGAACACACCTTGACGCTCGAAGTAGTACCAGGGGTTGCCATAGATCTGGAGGCTCGAGACCGACGACGCTGATAGCACCATCAGGAGCCCGACCATGCACAGCGTCACGACGATGGCCACCAACACCCCGTAGTCGAACCGGCCTGACGTAGCGCCCTGCGCAGGCTGGCCCGCGACAGCCTTCCTGTCGCCTGTCTTGGCGGGCCGGGCCAAAGGCGGCGCGATGCTCACTGGGCGGACCTCCCCATGCGTGCCCTCCTCGCGGAGCTCTGCTTCATCCGGCCCCTCCCCGAGCGAGGAAGTCGGCGTAGAACACACCGAGCGCGATCGCCGTGAAGAGCCCGGCCAGGATCCAGAACCTGACTGTGACGGTGGTCTCGGGCCAACCCGCCAGCTCAAAGTGGTGGTGCACCGGGGCCATCCGGAAAACCCTGCGCCCGAACATCCTGAAGCTCGCCACCTGGACAATCACCGAGAGAGCCTCCAACACGAAGAGGCCCCCGATAACCGGGAGCAACAGGTCGACGTTCTCCAGCAGCGCGAGCACGGCGACCCCCGCGCCTATGCCAAGCGAACCCGTGTCGCCCATAATTATCTGCGCGGGCGCGGCGTTCCACCAGAGGAAGCCTGCACACGCCCCGATCAAGGACGCGGCCATGATCGCTTCGTCGAGACCGGCGGGGTTGCGGTAGAGGTTCATGTGCCTTACTTGGAAGAAGCCGATCACCGTGAAAGCGGCAAAGGTAAATGCCGACGACCCCGAAGCCAGACCGTCGAGGCCGTCCGTCAGGTTGACGGAGTTGGTACCGCCGACGATGAACAAAACAGCCATTACTATCCACCCCACCTTCCCGAGCTGGAGGTGGAGGGAGTTATAGCGGGTGAACGACAGGTCGGTGCTCACCTTCAGCCAGTACACGGCTACCAGCGCGAACGCCAGCGCCACGATCAGCTGGCCAGCGACCTTTGCGCGCTTGTTCAGGCCTAGGCTCCGCTGGCGCGTGACCTTCAGCCAGTCGTCGATGAAACCGACGAGCGCTGCCGCACAGACGGTGAGAATGCCCACAATGCCACGGTCGGTGAAGGTTGTGGAAATGTGGGCCACCGCGTAGCCGACTAGCGCAGCGCCCATAATCGCGAGGCCGCCCATCGTGGGCGTCCCCGCCTTGGAGAAGTGCCCCGCTGGGCCCTCCTCCCGAATCGGCTGGCCAATGCCCCGGACGCGCAGCTCGCTGATGAGGAGCGGAGTACCCAGGATCGCCACCAACAGGGCGACCCCGCCCGCTATTAGGAGGTCCTTCACCTCCCGCCCCTTCTGCCATCGGCGGGGCGCACAGCGGGCCCCGACCGGTCGGAGGTAGCTGCGAGAGCCGCCCGAACGACCTCGTAGTCGTCGAAGGCCTCAACGTGGGTGCCAAAGTCCTGACCCGTCTCATGGCCCTTCCCGGCGACCAGGACGACATCGCCAGCGGCAGCCAGATGAAGGGCACGGGCAATGGCCTGGGCGCGGTCCGGCTCCACGAGAGGGGGCACCTCGGCGCCGCTCACTACCTGGTCGATGATCGAGAGCGGCGGCTCGCTCCGCGGGTTGTCCGACGTCACAATGACGGTGTCGGCCAGCTGGCTGGCGATGCGGCCCATAACCGGCCGCTTGCTCGCGTCGCGGTCGCCGCCCGCCCCGAAGACCACGATCACCTTCCCCTGGCGAGAGTGCCCCTGGCGAGAGTGCCCCTGGCGAGAGTGCCCCTGGCGAGAGTGCCCCTGGCGAGAGTGCCCCTCACGCGTGCCCAACTGCGCAGACCCCAGCTCGCCGCTGCCGGCCGCCAGCTGGCGGGCAGCCCGGAGGGCTTCGGCGAGGGCGACCGGCGTGTGGGCGAAGTCGATCACGACCGAAAAGGGTTGGCCTTGGTCAATCAGCTCGAAGCGCCCCCGCACGGGGGCTACCGACGCCAAGCCTTCACGCACTGCGTCACGACTGAGCCCGAGCCCTTCGGCAGCGGTTGCTGCTGCCACGGCGTTAGCCACGTTGAAGGTCCCCGGTATCGCTAGCACAAGGCGGTCGCCTCGCCAGAGGAAGGTCGTCTCAGCCGACCCGCCGCGGGCTCGGCTCGAAACCTCGGTCGCGTCCTCGGGCGAATAGGTGAGGATCCTCTCCCTGCCGGGCGACCCCAACCCAATGAGGCGCTCCACCAACCTCGCTCCCCATGGGTCGGCACGGTTGACGACCGCCAACCCGACTTTGCCAGCGGTAAAGAGACCAGCCTTCGCCTCGAAGTACGCCTCCATTGTCCCGTGGTAGTCAAGGTGGTCCTGGCTCAGGTTGGTGAACACGGCCGCGGCAAACTCAGTCCCGCCCACCCGGTGCTGAGCCAGCGCATGCGAGGAGACCTCCATGGCGACAGCTGCTGCACCGCCATCGCGAAAACCCGCCAGCCTCCGCTGCAGCACTGGAGCCTCCGGCGTGGTGCGGGACCCAGAGAGGGTGCCGATGACCCCTGCCTGCCAACCGCCGGCACGAAAGATGGACGCCAGCAGGGCACATGTCGTGGTCTTGCCATTGGTGCCGGTGACACCGACCACACGCATGTGGGCCGAGGGAAAGGACCACAAGGCCGCGGAGAGGGGCCCGAGGGCACGCCGGACCGAAGGCAGCACGACCTGAGGCACGTCGCAAGCAACCGGTCGTTCGCATGCGACCGCCACGGCACCTCGAGAGATGGCCTCGTCCACGTAGTCGTGCCCATCGGTGTGCGTTCCCGGCACGCAGGCGAACATGGCACCAGGCGTCACCTCCAGAGACGACATGACCAGGTCCACCACCTCTGGGCCGCCGTCCGGACCTGGTGCCCAACGCTCGAGCCCTGGCCCGCTGTGAGTTGCACCGCCGCATCTTCGGCCGCCAGGAGATGGGCCCGCTGGGCGCACGAGCACCTCTGCGTCGCCCAGGCCCGCCGAAGCGAGCAACACTCCCAGAGGCACGCACGGGCTTGTCAAGCTCCCCCGACCCTAGTTGCCCGCACCCGAGCTCCGGGTGGCCTGCCCACCGCCCGAGCTCGGGGTGGCCTGCCCACCGCCCGAGCTCGTGCCCACCTGCACATCGGGCGTACCACCCATGCCAGGAAGGGTCAGCCCTCCGGCAGCAACCCCCTCCGCCCCGTAGGGCGTCGCCAGGGGACCTCCAAAGGTGGGTGCTTGAGGCTTGGCCGGCGGGATGCGCAGCCTGTGAAGAGCATCACGGGCAAGCCACGCAAACACGGGCGCAGAAGCCTCGGCCCCGTACCAGATCGTCCCGTCGACCACCACCATGGCCGTGATCTGGGGGGCCTCCGCCGGCACGAACCCGGCGAAGCTTGATGTGAAGTAACCCGCCAAGTGGGCCCCGTTGGAGGCGCGGATGAGCGACGTGCCCGTCTTGCCTGCGACCGTGTAGGGCTCGATGCTCGCCGCCTGACCCGTACCCACGGTTACCACGCCCTCCAGCATCGAGGTCATTTCTAGGGCGACCTTCTTGCTCACCACCCGCCGAGGGGCCGGATAGTGCAGGAGGTGCTCCCGCCCGTGAGGGCCGATGTAGCCCCTCACCAACTTGGGAGAGACGTACACGCCCCCGTTTGCGATCGTGTTGTAGGCGTCGAGCATCTGGATCGCGGTCACATCGATGCCTTCGCCATAGGAAACGGTGATGGTGGTACCAGACCACTGCGACGGCGAGAAAGGCACTAGCCCTGGAGACTCACCAGGGAAACCGATGTCGCTGACCTTGCCAATGCCGAAGCTCTTTATGTAGGAGAACAATTTCGGCAAGCCAAGCTTCTGCGCAATTTCCAAGGTGCCAATATCGGAGGAGTGCGCGATTATGTTGGACGGGTACCAATCGAGGGTCGGATGGACCCAGGCGTCGTTTATTGTAGTGCCGGCCACGTCCACGGTGTTTGGGATCTGGACCTTCGTGTAAGGCGTTATCACGCCACTTTGGAGCGCGGCCGACATGGTGACGAGCTTTTCCACAGACCCGGGAGCGTAAACGTTGTCGAAGGCCGTAGCGGTCGGCGACTCGACGGGCTGAGCGCGCTCAAGGGCGGCACTTGAGAGCTTCTCGGGGGTACCCGAGCTCGTGTAGGGGACGAACCAGACCGGGAGGGCAGGCTTTTCATTTAGCGTCGCCGGGTCCGAAGCGCTTCGCATGCTCTCCTCGGCCACTGCCAGGAGGTCACCCGTCTTCGTGTCCATGAGGAGCGCCATCCCGTACTGGCCGTGCGAGGCTATGAGCGTACGGGCAAGTCCCTCCTCAGCGTCGTACTGGAGGGGCTCATCGATCGTGAGCACCAGGTCGTCCCCGGCGACCGGGGCCTGGAACTGCTTTATCCCACCTGGGATCTGCCCACCCGAGGGGGCCATCTCTTCTACCAGCTTTCCTGGCTTACCCGTGAGGAGGGTGTTGTACTTGTACTCCAAGCCTGAAAGGCCTTTGCCACTGGCACCAACACTGCCAAGGATCGGCTTGGCCAGCTGGCCAGCCGGGTAGAAGCGCTTTGATTGTTGCATCGTGTAGATCCCTGGGAGCACGCCGTCTTTCATGAGCGCTTCCACCTTGGAAGCGACCGAGCTCGGCACCGTATGGGCTAAGTAGACGAAGCCGCTCGCCTCCGAAAGCTCTGATTGCAAGGTGGCCTCGGGGAGACCGAGCGGGCCAGAGAGCGCGAGCGCCTCGCTCGCCGGGTTGGTGACCTGGTAGGGGTCAGCGTAAAAGGTCGTCATGGGCACCGACATCGCGAGCACGTTGCCGCTACTGTCTAGGATTTCGCCCCTCTCCCCGAGGTACGGGATCTTCTGTACGTACTCTGATTCAGCCGCCTGCTGGTACTTGGCCGAGTGGACAACCTGGACCAAGAAGAGCCGCACGCAGATCCCACCGAGACAGGCCATCATCGCGACCATGGACGTGGCATAACGCCACGGGTTGCGCCTCGTCTGTCGAGAAGGTCCCTGCGGTGCCTTGACGGTCCTCCCCCCTGCTGCCCTTCCCCGAACGGTCTTCATGGCGTGGTGCCCAATAAGGGCTTGACGGCTGGCCAGTCGCCCTCGCCCGCGGGGGCGGGCACGACCGCCGGTGCGCCCGAGTGGCCCGAACGAGAGGGGACCGAGCTCGGAAGCGCCGAACTGGCGGTCCCGGAGCTGCCCGTCCCTGAGCTAGTAGCGCCCTGGCCGCTTGTGGCGGGGCCAGTTCGCGGCGCTGGGAGATAGGTAACAGATGCGGGCTGCTGTAAGCCGCTCTCAGTCGCGACCCGGATAATGCGCGCCGGCGCCTCATCCTCGGCGACCTGAAGGCGGAGCTTCTCGTAGCGCCCCTGGTAAACGGCCGCCTTTTGCTGCAGGCCATCCAACCTGAACTGTACTTCCGCGATCATCACGTGGAGAGCGACCAACCCAAAGGCAACCGCCGCGACCCCGGCTACAAAGGCGTAGAGGAGGAACCTGCCTTGAAACCACCGGCGCCTGGTCCTCCGGGGGACGAGGCGCAGGTGGCGTTCTGGTGCGCCGGGAAGCGACGGCGCCCCCGGCAGAGGGGCCTGCACCTCCCCGGCGAAAGGCATCTGGCCCGTCAGCTCTGGCGGGAGCGGGGACTGCGGCGCAATGGGCTCGGCCGCAGTGCTCGGCTCGGCCGGCGTCACTTTGCCGTCCTCGCAGGGCGCACCTTCCCGGCGGCACCTTCACCCATGCCGCCCGTGCCGACCAACGCCTCAGCAGCCCGCAGCCGAGCGCTTTCGGACCGCGGGTTGGCCATCACTTCGGCTGCCGTCGGCTTGCGTGCCCCCCTCGTCAGCAAGCGCACCGTCGGGACCGCACCGCAAACGCAGGGCAGGCCAAGCGGGCACTTGCAACCGCCGGTAGCAGCTTCTTGGAACTGGCGCTTCACAATGCGGTCCTCACCCGAGTGGTAAGAGATCACGACTATCCGGCCTCCAGGTACCAGGCGGGCGACGGCAGCGTCTATTGCGAGGGGCAGCTGCTCGAGCTCGGTATTGACCGCAGCCCTAAGGGCTTGGAACACCCTCTTCGCCGGGTGGCCCCTCCTCCTCGCAGGTGCCGGCACCGCTGAGCTCACGATCTGAGCGAGCTCAGACGTCGTCGAGATGGGGCGTGCGGCCACAATGGCCGCGGCGATCCGGCGTGCAAAGCCGGCCTCCCCGTGGAGAACGAAAAGTTCTGCCAATTGCTCCAGCGGGGCCGAGTTGAGGAGGTCGGCCGCCGTCGGCCCTTCGCTTTGGTCCATCCTCATGTCGAGCGGGGCCTCGAAACGGTACGAAAAGCCGCGCTCGGCCCGGTCAAGCTGGGGTGAGCTGACGCCGAGGTCAAATAGCGCACCCGACAACTGCCCCACTCCAAGCTCCTCCAGCACGCGAGCAAGCTCGACAAAACGTGCTTTCGCCACCGTTGCCCGGTCGCCGAAAGGAGCAAGCGCAGCAGAGGCAGCCGCCACTGCGAGAGGGTCCCGGTCGAGACCGACCAGGCGGCGCGCTGGCGACGCTGCGAGCAGGGCACGTGCGTGGCTGCCACCACCAACGGTTGCGTCGAGGAGCACCCCATCTGGGACGGGGGTAAACAGTTCCAGGACCTCTTCAACCATGACGGGCCGGTGTTCAAACAAAGACCGACCCGCACGATGCCGTGCGCCAGCCGAGTGGAGGTGCTCGGCACCGGCTTCGCCGGGCCCTGGCAAGGGCGCGTGCGACACCATAGGCTCGTCAATGCCCTCAGGCTGTTCCGAATGGCCCATACGCAGCCCCTCAGCCAGCGTTGCCCCGGGATTTCTCCCCGGTGGCACGGGACTCGACGGGTGGAGAAGGGGACCCCGGCCCTGCTGGCCAAGGGGCTGCGTATATGTCCTCGGGTATGTCCTCGGGGAGACCACAACGGTGGTCATGGCACCGCTCCGACGGGCGCGGGTGCAGCCAGTTCGCCGTCCTTGCCGCCCGCTCCTTCCGGCAGCGCCGCAGGAGAGGGCCGCACGTAGGGGGATCCGCCGTCGGAGAACAACATCGAAAACAGGTCGCTCGTGCCCTGCTTGAGCTCCTCCAAGACGTCACGGGTCCGCT
Source organism: Actinomycetes bacterium (assembly GCA_021787035.1). Classification (GTDB taxonomy): domain Bacteria; phylum Actinomycetota; class Acidimicrobiia; order Acidimicrobiales; family Palsa-688; genus JAJZYO01. Next base: position 100,487 of record JAJYMM010000236.1, on the reverse strand, counting down.
GATCCCACGTGGCCGACGACAGCAGCTCTATGTGGTTGAGGTTGCCGGCCACAACGAGCGACTTACCGAGCTCGAGCCCTGCGTAGGCGATGAGCTTTGGCGGGATCGAGAGCCGCCACTGCGCGTCGAGCTCGACCTCTTCGGAGTGGGAGGTCAAGGTGAGCGACATGTCCGGCCTGGTTTGCTGGAGCCTCCTGGCGAAAGAGAGGTACACGCGTTCGTAATTGTCCGGGGCCCACACAGCCAAGCAGCTACCCGGGAAGGCCGTCACGTGTGCCTTCCTCGTCGCGAAACCGCCGCGAAGACGCGCTGGCATGACGACCCTGCCCTTGGGATCCAGCAGATGCTCGAAATGACCGTCGAATTCCATCGGCCCAACAGCTCAGCTCGCCCGCCGCCTATGGGAATTTGCTCCCTGGCCTTCCACAACGGACCACTATAAGCCCTTCGGACCCACCTGACAAGCCTTTCAAGCCCGCGCGCGCCCCAGCGGGGGTGTTTTGGGTGGTTACATGAGCCCGGCTGCTTGGCGCTGCTCGGCGAGGGCGCGAAGAAAGCGCGCCTCGCTCACCGGGAACTTCGTCCCGAAAGCCTGGGCAAAAAAGCTCACCCGGAGCTCTTCGAGCATGGGTCGTAACCTTTCGACGCCTTCCCGCCGCCCGTTACTACCGGCCTCGGTGAGGGTTGAGGCGAACTGGCGTTCGAGAATCTGCATTTTCGCCGCCAAGGCCGCGTCCCGTGCGGGGTCGGCGGGCAACTTTTCAAGCCGCCTATCGAGGGCCGCTATATAACGCTCGAGGTCGGCCAGGTGGGAGAGGCCGGCGCGGCTGACGAACCTCCCTGCGCCAAGAGCAGCCAGGTGGCTGCTGGCATCGGCCAAAGAGAAGGCGAGCTGCTGGGCGTTCTCGCCCAGCTGGTCGATACGCTGCTGTAGCCGCTCGAGCTGCAAAATGACCCGCGTTGAAGTCGCAAGCCCGGGGCGCGCCAAGCGGTCGACGTCACGGCGGGCCACGGCAACCAGCTCGTCGAAGCTCTGGCCATCCCAGGGCGGCCCACCGCTCTCGGCGACCACTTGGTCAACGGCCGCCGCTACGAGGTCCTCACCGAGCTCTCGCGGGGACCGATAACCCAGGCCCCGGAGCGCAGCCATGGCAAGCCTCGTCCGCTTGTCGACCAGACGTTCGAACATCGTGACCAGGCTGCCCTGGCCAGGCAGGTTGAGGAGGACCAGCCGGCGGGCACCGCCCAACATCGCCGATGCCTGGGAAGCCTGGTCGGCAAACAACGCAACCCTTACGTCCTCGCCCTCGTCGACGAGCGCTGGGAACCCCCGGAGCCGCTGCCCTTGCCACTCCACCTCGAAGACCCGCGGAAGCGACCCGAACTCCCAGGTGGAGGCGCGCTTGCCCAAGGGCCCCCAGCCGAGCCGTGCCTTCGTGGCCGCCTCGGCCAGGGCACGAGAAAACTGAGGCGACAGTTGCGCGGCGAGCTCCGATGGCGCTTTGCCGGCGGCGAGCACCTCCCCATCCGCACCGACCACGCGGACTACCGGGCGCAGGTAGGGGGCAACCCTCCCCCAATCGAAGTCTTCGGGTCGCAGCGCGAGGCCGCTCGTTTGCGTTATGGAGCGCGCCAGTACGACCGTCAAGGGGCCCTCAGCCGGACCGTGCTTAGCCACGAACTCGCTCGCCCTTTCCCCAATTGGCGCAAGCTCGCGACGCATGTCTTTAGGGAGCGAGCGCAAGAGGGCTTCGACCAGTTCCAGGCGCAGCCCGGGCACCTGCCACTCCAGCTCCTCCCGCAGTTCCCCGAGACGTGCAAGGGGGACTTCGATGGTCACGCCCAGAGCGTCCCAGTCGTAGTCGACCGGGAGCCCTCGGCCGTCACCACCCGGCCACTCATCAGGGAAGGCTTCGGCACCGCCGTCCTCCCCCGGCGCGGTCCCGAGCTGTTCCGGAGTCGCCTCAAGGCTCCGCCGGGGCTCGGGCCCGAGGCTCGCCCACCAATCCTCGAACGTCCGCCCCGACACCACCGTGCCCGGCACGCGCGCATCGTAAAAGTCGTAGAGCTCGCCCTTGCCCGGCGCGAGGCCGGGGCGCCGAGCCCTGTTCGCGGCTGCGAGCAAACCGTCCAGCAGTTTGGAATTGCGGGTCACAAACTCTGGAGCGCGATCCCAATCTCCCTCCACAAGCGCCTCGTGGACAAATATCTCACGCGCGCGGCGGGCTTGCTCGCTGCCAAGCCTCGCGAGGGCGACCCGCCGCCCGACTACGACCGGCAGGCCGTAAAGGGTGGCCCGAGCGACCAGGGCGGCCTCGGCCCGTTCCGGTTCCCAGAAAGGCTCACCATAGGACCACTCGAGGAGATGGGCACCGGCGCGCTCAACCCACTCAGGCTTAACGGGGGCAGCGACGCGCGCCCACAGGCGACGGGTTTCGACGAGTTCGGCAGCCATGACCCAGCGCGGCGCCTTCTTCGCCAGCACAGAAGTGGGCCACAGAGCAAACCGGGCGCCCCGGGGGCCGGAAAAATCGCCACGCTCTCCCTCTCTTTTACCGACATGGGACACAAGACCCGACAAGAGGGCCTGGTGTAAGAGAACCTTGCGCTTTTGTGGAAGGAGCGGTGCCGGCTGCTCCAAGTTCCCTCGGAAGAGCCGGATTTCCCTGCAGATCCCGACTATCTCCGCGTGGACGTCCTGCCACTCCCTCGCCCGCTGGTAAGAGACGAGCTCCTTTTGGCAGAGCCGGCGGAACTGCGCCCCGGACATCTCGCCCCGCCTGCCTCCCAGGTAGTCCCACAAGGCCAAGTAAGACAAGAAGTCTGAACCGGGGTCGTCAAAGCGCCGGTGGAGGGCATCAGCCGCAGCCCTCTTTTCGGCCGGTCGTTCCCTCGGGTCTTGGACGGCCAAGCCGGCGACTATCACGAGGACTTCGGCCAAGCACCCGAGCCGTGCACCTTCGAGCACCATCCGGCCAAGCCGGGGGTCAAGCGGCAACCTGGCGAGTTTCCGCCCGGTGGAAGTGAGCTCCCAGCCCACCGATTGCCCGGTTGGTTGGCCGGTTGGGGCGGCCCCATCCCGGCGCAGTGCCCCCAGCTCCTCCAAGACGGCCAAGCCGTCTTTTACGTTCCGCCTCTCAGGGGCGTCCACGAACGGGAACCGCTCGATATCGCCGAGGCCTATCGCCGCCATCTGGAGCAAAACCGAAGCGAGGTTGGTCCGCAATACCTCGGGCTCGGTAAAGTGCTGGCGCGCCAGGTAATCCGCTTCGGAGTAGAGCCGCACGCATATACCCGGCCCAAGACGGCCGCAGCGCCCCGCGCGCTGGTCTGCGGAGGCTCGTGAGATCCGCTCGATTGGGAGCCTCTGCACCTTGGTGCGCCTGCCGTAACGGGAAATCCGAGCCGTTCCGGCATCCACTACGTAGCGGACACCGGGGACGGTGATCGAAGTCTCAGCCACGTTGGTGGCGAGCACCACGCGCCGGCCGGCGTGCGGTGCAAAAACTCTATGCTGTTCGCCAGAAGAAAGGCGGCCATAGAGGGGGACGACCTCGGTGGCAGTGGGCGAGGATTTTGAAAGGGCCTCGGCGGTGTCACGTATCTCCGCCTCGCCGGCCAAGAAGACCAAGATGTCGCCAGGTCCTTCACGGGACAGTTCGGCCACCGCGTTGCACACGGCTTGGACCTCGTCGGCGTCGCCGACGGCGACGCCACCCCCTTGCCCAGGGTCTTGATCAGCTTCGTCGGAACCGAACGGCCGGTAGCGGATCTCGACCGGGTAAGTACGTCCCGCCACCTCGATGACCGGGGCCGAGCCGACGTGGTGGGCGAAGTGACGCGAGAACGACTCGGTATCGATCGTGGCGGAGGTGACCACGACCTTCAGTTCGGGCCGCTTGGGGAGCAGGAGTGCCAGGTACCCGAGCAGGAAGTCGATGTTGAGGCTGCGCTCGTGCGCCTCGTCGATTATGAGGGTGTCGTAGGCAGAGAGGGACCGGTCGCCCGCCAGCTCCGCCAACAGCACGCCGTCCGTCATTACCTTTATGAGCGTGCCGTCGCCGACCCGGTCCGTAAATCGGACCTTGTACCCGACGGGACCACCCAGCTCCGCGCCGAGCTCGTCCGCTACGCGTTCTGCAACGCTTCGGGCCGCGATCCTCCTCGGCTGGGTGTGCCCAATCATCCCAGCGACGCCTCGGCCAGCTTCGAGGCAGATCTTGGGCAGCTGGGTGCTCTTGCCCGACCCGGTCTCACCCGCCACGACCACGACCTGGTGAGCTGCTATCGCGGCAACCAACTCGTCGCGGCGCCCCGTGACGGGGAGCTCCTCAGGGTACCTGAGCGGCCAAGAAAGGGCCCCGAGGGCTTCCGCGCGTGCAGCCGAGCGCGCCTCACCCCGTCCGGGCGAGCTCGCCTCACCCCGTCCGGGCGGGCGCGGGCGCCCAGGAGCACGTCGGCCGGTTGCCATGCCACCAGCATTGCCGCTCATCGCCGGTAAACCGGCGCGTCCCGTTATGACGGCTACCCGCCGGTACCCCCGAGCACACTGCGTACGCCTCGGACAATCTCGAGGTCCTCGCGCGCCTCCACCAAGAACGTCCTCACCCGGGCCCCTTGTGCCGAGAGCTCGCAGTCGGGAGCGGCGTGCTCGTTTTTGCCCAGGTCCAAGGAGACGCCAAGGAACCCGAGACCCTCCGCAGCGCGCCGGCGAACCGGGCCCGAGCGCTCCCCTACTCCTCCGGTAAAACAGACCGCATCGAAACCGTCCATGGCTGCCGCCATCGAAGCGATCGCGCCGCGGAGCCGGTGGAGGTAAACGCCCATGGCAAGCACCGCAGCCTGGTCACCAGCTGCCTCTGCTTCGAGTACCTGGCGCATGTCTGGCGTTCCTGCGAGACCGAAGAGCCCCGACCGGTGCTCGAGGGTCGAGGCCAGCTCGGCCGGCGGCATACCCACGTGCTCTTCTAGCCAGAGCACGAGACCGGGGTCGACCGAACCCGAACGGGTAGCCATCACGAGCCCCTCGAGCGGCGTGAAACCCATGGTCGTGTCGACGGACGCACCGCCTCTAACCGCGGCGAGTGACGCTCCGGCGCCGAGATGGCAGGTCACCACGCGGAGCGGACCGGGCGATGCCCCCGGGCCAGCCTTACCAGCGGGCCTGGCCGTGGCGGTCGCCAGGTGGGTCCCGCCAGCCGAAGGAGCTGGCGCCGCCGCCGCCGCCACCACCATCGGGACCGCCATCATCTCGGCGACACGGCGAGATGCGTATGCGTGCGAAAGGCCGTGGAAACCGTAGCGGCGAAGCTCCCAGCGCCGCCGCCACTGCGGCGGGAGCGCATAGGTGTGTGCTTCTGGCGGTATGGTCGCGTGGAACGCTGTGTCGAAGCAGGCCACCGCCGGGACCCCAGGCAGCAGCCTGCTCACGGCTTCCAGTCCAACGAGGGACTTTGGCTGATGAAGGGGAGCCAAGTCCCCGAGCGCCTCGAGCTTTCGGACGACCTTCTCATCTATAAGGACCGGTTCGACAAACTCGGTGCCCCCGTGGACGATGCGGTGCCCCACGGCACTGATCGGCTGAGAGCGCCTCACGACATCGGTGAGCGCGTCCTGGTCGACCTTACCCCCAGGCGCCGGAACTGACTCGGACGCAACGAGCCCGTCGTCTTCATCCAAGACCGACAACTTCACGCTACTTGAACCGGCATTGACGACGAGGACGCGGCCCTTCATCGCGGCACCGAAAAGAAAGCCCCAATAGGCGTCCCAATAGGCGTCCCAATAGGCGGCCCAGTAGGCGGCCCAGTAGGCGGCCCAAATAGGCGGCCCAACGGGCGGCTCAATAGGGCCATGTCCAGCCCGCCAGCGCGGGGTCGTCCTCGCCATGGCTGGTCGCGTAAGCCTCGGCCTTAACCCGCTCATCGACCATCTGCTGGCGCAAGGCGGCGGCATGAGAGCCGAGGAAGGGCACGCGGTCTATAACGTCCATCACCAGGTGGTAGCGGTCAAGGTCGTTGAGCGATACCATCCGGAACGGGGTCGTCGTGGTCCCTTCCTCTTTGTAGCCTCGCACGTGAAGGTTTTGGTGGTTGGCCCTCCTGTAAGTCAACCGATGGATGAGCCACGGGTACCCGTGGTATGCGAATATCACCGGCTTGTCCCTCGTGAAGAGGATGTCGAACTCGCCGTCAGAGAGACCGTGGGGATGCTCGCTCTCAGGTTGGAGGCGCATCAGGTCGACCACGTTTACAACACGGACCTTGAGAGAGGGCAGGTTCTTGCGGAGCAGGTCGACGGCGGCCAGCACTTCCAGGGTCGGTATATCGCCGCAGCACGCCATGACCACGTCGGGGTCGCCGCCATCGTTTGACGCCCACTCCCATATCCCAATGCCGCGGGTGCAGTGCAAGACCGCGTCCTCCATTGACAAGTAGTCAAGCTGAGGTTGCTTCCCGGCCACTATGACGTTGACGTACTGGCGGCTCCGGAGGCAGTGGTCGGCGACCGAGAGAAGGCAATTGGTGTCGGGGGGTAGGTACACCCGGATGATCTCGGCCTTCTTGTTGACGACGTGGTCTATGAAACCTGGGTCCTGGTGCGAGAACCCGTTGTGGTCCTGGCGCCACACGAGCGACGACAGCAGGTAGTTGAGCGAAGCGATCGGCCGCCGCCAAGGTATCTGGTTGGTCGTCTTCAACCACTTGGCATGCTGGTTGAACATCGAGTCGACGATGTGTATGAACGCTTCGTAGCTGGTGAAAAGCCCGTGCCTACCGGTGAGCAGGTAGCCTTCCAACCAACCCTGGCACTGGTGCTCCGAGAGCATCTCCATGACCCGGCCAGAGGGAGCGAGGTGGTCGTCGGTCGGGAGCCGTTGCGCGTCCCACTGGCGGTCGGTTACGTCGAACACCGCTTGGAGGCGGTTGGAAGCAACCTCGTCGGGCCCGAAGAGCCGGAAAGCCGTCGGGTTGGCGGTCATCACGTCCCGGAGGAAAGTGCCGAGGGCGCGCGTGGACTCCGACAGGGAGACGCCCGGCTTTTCGACGGACGCCCCGTAAGCGCGGAAGTCGGGCATCGCGAGGTCGCGCAGGAGCAGCCCGCCATTGGCATGGGGGTTGGCGCTCATGCGGCGGTGACGCTTGGGCGCCAGGGCCGCGAGCTCGGGAAGGAGGCCTCCCTTTTCATCGAAGAGCTCATCGGGCCGGTAGCTGAGCATCCACTGCTCGAGCTGGCGCAAATGCTGCGGGTTGCTTCGCACCTCGGACAGTGGTACCTGGTGCGCGCGCCAAGTGCCCTCGACCGGCAGCCCGTCAACCTCTTTGGGGCCTGTCCAGCCCTTGGGTGAACGCAGCACGATCATCGGCCAATGTGGCCTAGCCGCGTCGCCGCTTTCTCGCGCCCGGCGTTGGATCGCCGTAATGCGTTCGACGACCGTGTCAAGGGTCGCAGCCATCAGCTGGTGCATGTCGCTCGGGCGGTCGCCCGAGACCCAGTGGACCTCATAGCCATACCCTTCAAGCAGGGAAGTGAGCTCGGCGTCGCCGATCCGGGCGAGGACGGTCGGGTTGGCGATCTTGTACCCGTTCAGGTGGAGGATCGGGAGCACCGCCCCGTCCGTCACCGGGTCAAGGAACTTGTTGGAGTGCCAGCTCGTGGCCAACGGGCCCGTTTCGGCCTCGCCGTCGCCCACCACGCAGCACACGAGCAAGTCAGGGTTGTCGAAGGCGGCGCCGTAGGCGTGGGAGAGGGCGTACCCGAGCTCCCCGCCTTCGTGGATCGAACCGGGCGTCTCGGGGGCAACGTGGGAAGGTATACCGCCTGGGAAGCTGAACTGGCGGAAGAGCCGCTCCATACCGGAGACATCCTGGGTAATATGGGTGTAGACCTCGCTGTAGGTGCCCTCCAGGTAGGCGTTGGCAACCGCAGCTGGCCCGCCGTGGCCTGGGCCCATGACATACATGGCGTTCAGGTCCCAGTTGCGGATGACCCGGTTCATGTGGGCGTACACGAAGTTGAGCCCAGGAGTCGTGCCCCAGTGGCCGAGCAGGCGGGGCTTCACGTGCTCAGGCAGGAGAGGCAGGCGCAACAGTGGGTTGGCCAGGAGGTAGATCTGCCCTACCGAGAGGTAGTTGGCGGCTCGCCAGTAAGCATCGAGAAGCCTCTCCTCCTCGACAGAAAGCGGTCGCACCTGTTCGGCCGGTGCGGACGGGCCTGAAGGGGGGGAAGTGCTCATTGTGGACGGGCCTGCGGGGACGGGGCGGGACCGGTTGTCAGTGCCATGCGCGGCCTCTCCTTTCGCGCTCTTCGGACTAGCCCGACCTTACCGAGACCTGAAGGCGCGCCCCAAGCCCCATGGTCCCGCGCCCTACGGCCTTAAGGCCCTAATGCCCTGACGCACGGGTGCCACACCCCGTTCGCGACGGTCTTCACAGTTCCATAACAATTCGATTGCAAGCCGGCCAATATCCCGGCCGACAATAGAGGGTGATCCGGGTGGGCCGGCAGGTTGGCTTAGGGGCAAAATGGCTGGGAAGACGAGGATGGCGTGAGCCGCACCATGTGCGCCGCTCAGGTGCGTGCTGCCGATGGGCCGCGCCCTCTTGCTGGTAGAGCCGGTTGGCGGCGGAACCGAAACCGCGGTCGTGGCGCTCTTTTGGCCGCCCTCGTGATCTCCGGCACCGTGACCGCGGGCGCCCTTGGGCCAACCAGCGCCGCGGCCGCGGAGTCTCGCTTCCATTTCCACCACCGCCGCTTCCCGTCCCCAGACGCCGCGGTGCCGACGACTGGCGTGCCGTTGCCGGCGACGACTTCGGCGACCACGCTGCCCGCCCCGGCGGCGCCTCCCTCAGCGCCGGCCGACACCTGCATCAAACCCGGATGGGCCCAAGCGGTGCAGGGCGCGCCAACCAGCTTCACGGCCGGCAGTGACGGCGCCTATGTGTGGTACGACCCCGACGGGGGCTGGGCGCTGCGCTTCACCCACGCCGGCCCACAGGACAGGCTGATCTTCGCTGGCTCGCTCTCCGTGACGAGCGGCCAGTTCTTGGACCTGACCTCGCTCTCTGACCAGCCACGCGACATCGTGGCGCTCTCGCCCAACAAGCGCACGATCTACTTCCGCTTCGTCGACTTCGGCCTGCTCGACGGGCTCAACTTCGCGACCCACTGCGCCAAGGCGTTCGCCGTCAAAATCTACGAAGGTGGTTCTCTGTTGCCGGCCAACGCTGTGCACCTAGGGTCAAGCTCGGCGAACCCTCCGAGCGATCCGTTCAAGGTGGCCCGTGGTGCTTTGCTGTCGGCCAAGGCCAAGGAGCCAGCGGCCAGGTAGTGGTAGCGGTTCCACGCCGGCGCGCCGAGCGGCGGCGATCGCAACTGGGCGAAAACCTGCACTAGTCGTCGGTGGCCTAAGGTGCTGGCCCGGCGGCGGCTGGCGCGCCCTGAAAGCCTCGCGCCCGCACTACAACACGACCGCAATCACATTACAGCGCAGCCGGCAAAAGTGTCTCACCTACGAGGTACCGGTCGACCGCGGCAGCTGCGGCGCGGCCTTCAGCGATGGCCCAGACGATCAAGCTCGCTCCTCGCGTTGCGTCACCGCACGCGAAGACGCCAGGCGTGTTTGTCGCCCAGTCCTGATCGTGCGCCACCGTACCCGATTCGGTCAGCTCGATGCCGAGCTTTTCCAAGAGCTGGCGTTCCGGGCCGCGAAAGCCGACGGCGAGGAGCACGAGGTCGGCCTCCAGCTCGAAGGAGCTCCCCTCGACATCTTCGTAGACGCGCCGGGAACGCTCGCGCACCCGGTGCGCCCTGAGGCCACGGACGTGGCCAGCCTCGTCACCGACAAAAGAGTCCGTATGGCAGGCGAACACCCGCTCACCGCCCTCCTCATGGGCAAGCGAACCCCGCAATATCAAGGGCCACACTGGCCATGGCGTCTCCTCGGGACGATCTCGGGGAGGCTGCTCATGGATATCGAACTGATGGACCGAAGCCGCTCCTTGCCGGTGTGCCGTACCGAGGCAGTCCGCACCGGTGTCGCCCCCGCCTATTATCACGACCTTCTTGCCCCCGGCATCGATCGGCGGTGCGGCCAAGAGGCGGGCCTGGACGCGGTTGGAGGGCACGAGGTACTCCATAGCGAGGTGGACTCCTGCGAGGTGGCGGCCCGGAGCCTCGATGTCACGCTGCCATAAAGCGCCGATCGCGATCACCACGGCGTCGAAGCCCTCACGCAGGTCTTCCACCGAAAGGTCAATGCCCACGTCGATACCACACTCGAAGACGGTCCCCTCCTCTTCCATCTGGGCTAAACGCCGGTCGAGCAGCGCCTTGTCCATTTTGAAATCCGGGATCCCGTAGCGGATGAGCCCTCCCGGGCGGTCGTCGCGCTCGTATACGACCACTTCGTGGCCAGCGCGGGTGAGCTGTTGAGCGGCGGCCATACCGGCGGGCCCGGAACCGACAACAGCCACGCGCCGGCCCGTTCGTGCCGTCGGGTGCACCGGCACAACCCAGCCGTGCTCCCAGGCGTAGTCGATTATCTCCTTCTCGACTTGCTTTATCGTCACGGCGTCGTCGTTTATCCCAAGCACGCACGCGCTCTCACAGGGTGCCGGGCACATCCTGCCCGTGAACTCGGGGAAGTTGTTGGTCGCGTGGAGCCTGTCTATGGCATCGCGCCAGCGGCCCCGGTAAACGAGGTCGTTCCAGTCGGGGATGAGGTTGCCGAGCGGGCAGCCGTAGAGGCTGCTGCAAAACGCAACAGCGCAGTCCATGCAGCGCGATGCCTGCTCGGAGAGGACGCTCATGTCGATTGGCTCGTAGACCTCGCCCCAGTCCCGTACACGCAGGTGCACGGGACGGTGCTCGGGGTCGCGTCGCCCAAACTTTATGAAGCCCCGAGGGTCAGCCATGCGCCAGCACCCCCTGGCCTATGCGCTTGGCCTGCAAGGCCCGCCGGTAATCGGCCGGCACGACTTTCACGAACAGCCGAGCTCCACCGCTCCTCCGATCGAGGCCTGCCAGGGCACGAGCCGCAACCGGCGAGGCCGTCTCGGCCTCATAGCGCTCGAGCACGCCGGCGAGCCAGGCTACGTCGTCGTCTTCCAGAGCGCAGAGCTCGACCATTTCAGTATTGACCCTTGAAGCAAAAAGGCCATGGCGGTCGTAAACGTAGACCAAGCCACCCGACATGCCGGCGGCGAAATTGCGGCCCGTCGGACCGAGCACTACGACCCTTCCTCCCGTCATGTACTCACAACCGTGGTCTCCAACACCCTCGACGACGGCCAAGGCGCCCGAATTGCGGACGCAGAAGCGCTCCCCTGTCACGCCCCGGATGAAGATCTCGCCGCCTGTGGCCCCATAACCGATCACGTTGCCGGCAATGATGTTTGCCTCGGCAGCGAAGCTCGCAGGCACGTCGAGCGCGGGGCGCACCACCACTCGCCCGCCAGAAAGGCCCTTTGCGACGTAGTCGTTAGCGTCACCAAAGAGCCGGAGCGTCACTCCCCTAGGCAGGAACGCCCCGAAGCTCTGGCCCGCAGAACCAGAGAAGTCGAGCTCGATCGTGCCATCGGGGAGGCCGGTGCCGCCATGGCGGCGAGTCACCTCGGACCCGAGCATTGTGCCGACCGCGCGGTTGGAGTTGCGTACTGCGAAGGTCGCGCGCACGGGCACTGCGTCCTCGAGGGCTAAGCGGCATGTCGCGATGAGCTTTGCGTCGAGGGCCCGTTCGAGCTCATGGTCTTGCTTGGTCGTGCACGTGAGAGCCGCGCCCGCTGGAGGTGGAGCCAATACCCGAGAAAGGTCTAGCCCTGCCGCCTTCCAATGAGGCGAGCTCGCGTCGGGTGCTAGCGCCTCCAGGACCTCGGCGTGGCCGATGGCCTCCTCCAAAGTCCGCAAGCCCAGCTCCGAGAGAATCTCGCGCACCTCTTGTGCCACGAACTCGAAAAAGGAGACAACGAGCTCAGGCGTGCCCCGAAAGCGCTTGCGGAGCTCAGGGTCCTGGCTGGCGACACCTACAGGACAGGTGTCGAGGTGGCAGACGCGCATCATTATGCAACCCTCTACCACGAGAGGTGCGGTGGAAAAGCCGTATTCCTCAGCGCCCAACAAGGCCGCCACCACAACATCTCGGCCCGTCTTCATCGAGCCGTCCACCTGGAGGACCACTCGGTCACGAAGGCCGTTTTTCATGAGGGTCTGCTGTGCCTCGGCCAACCCGAGCTCCCAGGGACCGCCCGCGTGCTTGGTAGAGCTCATGGGCGACGCTGCCGTGCCTCCGTCGTGGCCAGATATCAACACCACGTCGGCATGGGCCTTGGCAACGCCAGCGACCACCGTCCCGACACCAGCTTCGGCGACCAGCTTTACGTTGATGCGGGCATCGGGGTTCGCGTTCTTCAAGTCATAGATCAGCTGCGCGAGGTCCTCGATCGAGTAAATGTCGTGGTGGGGAGGGGGCGAGATGAGCCCGACGCCCGGCGTCGAGTGGCGGATCTTCGCGATCCAGGGGTAGACCTTCGTCCCGGGCAATTGGCCGCCTTCGCCTGGCTTGGCACCCTGGGCCATCTTGATCTGGATGTCGTCGGCGTTGACTAGGTACTCGCTCGTCACGCCGAACCGCCCGGCCGCAACTTGGCGGATCGCACTCCGCCGGCTGTCACCGCCAGGCAGCGGACGGTTTCGTTCGGGGTCTTCGCCCCCCTCCCCGCTGTTGCTCTTGGCCCCGATGCGGTTCATCGCGATGGCAAGGGTCTCGTGGGCCTCTCGCGAGATCGCGCCATACGACATGGCACCGGTCGAGAAGCGCTTCACGATATCCGACACGGGCTCGACCTCGTCGATCTCGACTGCTCTCCGGCCGAGCTCCGCCGCCGAGCGCAGCCTGAGCAAGCCCCGAAGGGTCGCGAGGTGCAGGGATTGGTCGTCGACGGCGCGCGAGTACTGCTTGAAGATCTTGTAGCTCTTGGAACGGGTGGCGTGTTGCAGCTTGAAGACGGTCTCGGGGTTGAAAAGGTGGTACTCACCCTCGCGGCGCCATTGCCAGTCCCCACCGGGCTCAAGGTCTCGGTGGGCGAGCTCAGCCGGCCGCTCTGCCCAGGCGACCCGATGGCGGGCAAGGGCCTCGGCCGCTACGCCTTCCAACCCGATGCCCTCCACTTGGCTCGGGGTTCCCGAGAAATAGCGCTCGACCATCTCGCTCGCCAAACCGACCGCCTCGAACACCTGGGCGCCTGTATAGGAAGCCACAGTCGAGATGCCCATCTTGGACATCGTCTTCAGCACCCCCTTGGACGCCGCCTTCAGGTACGTGGCGACTGCCTTGCGGGCGGCCACGTCCTTGACCGCACCCCTTCTCACCTGATCAATGATCGTGTCGAAGGCAAGGTAGGGGTTGACGGCCGAGGCGCCATACCCGATCAGGCACGCGATCTGGTGCACTGTCCGAGCTTCACCCGTCTCCACGACAAGGCCCACCTGGGTCCGGAGCTTCTCCTCGACGAGGAAGTGATGGACGGCGGAAACGAGCAAGAGGGCAGGCACCGGCACGCGTTCAGCGTTCGCATGGCGATCGGAGAGCACTACGACGCTGGCGCCGTCCAGGATCGCCTGTCTCACATGTGAGCAGACCTCATCGAGCGCCTGTTTGAGGCGCGAGCCTGGGCTCCTCCCCCCTTCCGCGTGGAAGAGCCCGTCGATTGCAAAAGTGGACCAGCCAGGCACGAGCCCCTCCTCGTCTATATAGAGCAGCGAGGCGAGCTCGTCATTGGTGAGTACGGGTTTCGAGAGCTTGACCTGCCGACAACTGCGAGGGCCCGGCGCGAGGAGGTTGCCTTCTGGACCGACCGACGACGCGAGCGAGGTGACGAGCTCTTCCCTGATGGCGTCGAGGGGCGGGTTGGTCACCTGGGCGAAGAGCTGGCGGAAATAGTCGTAGAGGAGGCGGGGCCGGCGAGAGAGCACGGCGAGGGGGGTGTCGTCGCCCATCGACCCGATCGGCTCGGCGCCAGAGGTGGCCATTGGCAGGAGAACGAGACGGATCTCTTCCTCGCTGTAGCCGAACTGGCGCTGGAAGCTGACGAGGCGGGAGAACTGCGGGGTGAGCGCGCGGCGCACTGGGAGGTCGTCCAGAGAGATGCGCTCCTTTTGGAGCCACTCGTCGTAGGGGTGCTCTCCCGCAAGGGCCTTTTTCACCTCGTCGTCGTCCACGACCCGGCCCTCCGCGGTGTCCACCAGGAACATGCGGCCCGGTTGGACCCGGCCCCGGAGCACCACCTTGGAGGCGGGGAGCTCGAGGACCCCCACTTCGGAAGCCAGCACCACGATGTCGTCGTCGGTCACCCAGTAGCGCAGCGGCCGGAAGCCGTTGCGGTCAAGCTGGGCCCCGATCAGAGTCCCGTCAGTAAACACCACCGCCGCAGGGCCGTCCCAAGGTTCCATCAACGACGAGTGGAACTCGTAAAAAGCCCGCCTTTCCGGCGCCAAGTCGTACTTACCCTCCCAGGCCTCGGGGACCATCATCAACACGGCGTGAGGAAGCGACCTGCCGCCGAGGTGCAGCAGCTCGAGCACCTCGTCGAAGCTCATGGAGTCGCTACCGCCGGGGGTGATGACAGGGCAGATCCGGGAAAGGTCCCCGGAGAAATGCGGCGAAGCAAGCATGGCCTCGCGCGCCCTCATCCAGTTGCGATTGCCTCTTACGGTGTTGAACTCGCCATTGTGGGCCACGTAGCGATAGGGGTGCGCGAGCGGCCACGAGGGGAAGGTATTGGTCGAGAACCGAGCGTGCGCGACCACGAGACCCGACTCGAAACGGGGGTCAGAGAACTCCGGGTAGAACAAAGGAAGCTGAGGCGTAGTCAGCATGCCCTTATAGACGACCGTCCGCCCAGAGAGCGACGCGAAGTAGAGGCCCTCCACTTCGTGCTCGGCGCGCTTTCGCGCGACGAAGGCGAGCCTCTCCAGGGCAAGTCCGGTTTCGCCACGCCGGCCCGCGACGAAAACTTGGTAAAAAGCCGGCATGGCCTCCCTGGCACCGGGCCCGGGGACGCCACGATCGACAGGCACCTCGCGCCAGGAAAGGACGTCCAAGCCCTCTTCCGCTGCTATGGCATCGAAACGACGGAGGGCCACATCAAAGGGTGCCGCGCCCGCCGACACGAAGGCGATCCCCGTCGCGTAGGAGCCCCTCGGGGGCAGCGTAAGGCCAAGCGCCTCACGGAAATAGCGGTCCGGGACCTGCACCAGTACACCGGCGCCGTCTCCGGTCGTCGGGTCGGCCCCCTTCGCCCCGCGGTGCTCCAGGTGACAGAGGCTTTCGAGGCCCATCTGGACCAGCCGATGGCTCGGGCGCCCACCTAAGTCCGCGACAAACGCGACACCACAGGCATCATGTTCCATCTCCGGCCGGTAAAGAGTTGCACTACCCATCGTCTCGACTGCCCCTTCCGGGTCAAAGAACCAACCGATGCAGTCCGGGACGACGCTGGCCCGTTACCTCCTCACCACTATAGCTGGGCCCTTTGCCTCATGGCCGGCCTGAGGGCCCGGGCTCCGCGCCTCCGCCCGAGGCGGGCACGCCGACCTCGCCAGCGGCCCTCGCGGGGACCTTGGCGGGCGAGCGCGCCGAGGGAGCCCGCGCCGCTTCCATCTCCGTGAAGACGTAGCGCTTACCCCTGGCCCAGGAGGCGAGGGCTGCCACTAGGCAACCGGCAGCGGCGAAGTCGAAAGCAGTATGCAGGCCGGAACCGAAGGGCGACGCGATCAGGCTCGGGAAGAAGCGCCTGCCGGTCACCTGGGAGAGCTGCGCGTGGGTCATGTGGTGCAGGACCGAGGCCGGCAGGAGATGCGCGAGAGGGCTATAGCCCAAAAAGGCGGCGAACAGGGTAGAAACGGGTGGGAGGTGGGCGACCTGAGCTGCCTCGGGTCGGGGTACGCCGTGGGCCGCGAGGCCATGGTAGAGGGAGGTGGGCAAAGACCCAGACAGGCCGATGATGACCAAGGTGAAGAAGATCCCTATCGAGAGGACCTGGGCCGAGTTTTGAAAGGTGACGTTCATGCCCGCCCCCGCGCCCCGGTGCTCCCTGGGAAGGCTGTTCATTACACCGGCCCGGTTGGGACTGGCGAAGGCCCCCATCGCCAGGCCGTTGGCGAGCAACAGGAGCGCGAACTGCCAGTAAGAAAAGTTGATCGGGAGGAACTCGAACACGATGAACGTCCCCGCAGCGAGAAGCATCCCACCCGTCGCGAAGGGACGGGAGCCGAAGCGGTCAGACAAGATCCCCGAGATGGGCCCAGCGAGGAGGAAACCACCCGTCAGGGGCAGCATGTAGATCCCCGCCCAAAGAGGCGTATTGCCAAAGCTGTAGCCGTGGTCGGGGAGCCAGATGCCCTGGAGCCAGATGATCATCATGAACATGAGGCCGCCGCGGGCGACTGCTGCCAGGAACGACGAGAGGACCCCGAAGGTGAAAGCCCTTATGCGGAACAGCGGCAGGCGGAACATCGGTGCCGCGCTTCGCCTCTCGATGAAGCCAAACGCGCCGAGGAAACCAATCCCGATAGCTAGCTCGGCCAAGACCTTGGGGCTCGTCCATCCCATGGAGTGACCGCCATAAGGCTGGATGCCGTAGGTGATCCCAACCATGACGAGGACAAGCCCGAGGGCGAAGGCGAGGTTGCCAGGCCAGTCGACAGGCGAGGCCCGACGGCTACCGGGTACCTCCTCCAGCTTGAAATACGCCCAGAGGGTGCCGGCGAGACCAAAGGGTACGGACACCAAGAAGATGAGCCGCCAGTCGATCGGGCCAAGGATCCCGCCAAGCACGAGGCCAATGAAGGAGCCGCTGATCCCGGCGACGTTGTTTATGCCAAGAGCGAGACCGCGCTGGTTCTCGGGGAACGCGTCAGTCAGGATGGCGGCCGAGTTCGCCATCAGGAAAGCTGCACCCACACCTTGGAAAATGCGACCGATCACAAGGTACATCGCCCCTGCCTGACCGCCCATCCAGTCAACCGTGAGCACGAGCGAAAAGAGGGTATAAATGGCGAAGCCCAGGTTGTACATCTTGACCCGGCCGAACATATCCCCGAGGCGCCCGAGCGAGACCACGAGGACGCTGCTCACGACCATAAACGACAGGATCATCCAGAGCAGGTAAAAGCTGTTGCCGGGCAGCAAGGGGTCCAAGTGGATACCCTTGAACACGTCGGGCAGTGCTATCAACATGATCGAGGAGTCGATCGTCGCCATCACGACCCCGAAAGTCGTATTAGCGAGGCAGACCCACTTGTAGCGCGGACGCGAGGCTCGCCAATCGAGCTCCCCGCTCGGCCCGGCACTGCGCGTGGAGGCACTGCGCGTGGAGGCACTGCGCGTGGAGGCACTGCGCGTGGAGGCACTGCGCGTGGAGGCACTGCGCGTGGAGGCACTGCGCGTGGAGGCACTGCGCGTGGAGGCACTGCCGGTAGAGGTGACGGGGGTGAAGGTACTGTGGCCGTCCGCGCCGGCACCAGCTCCATTTGAACCGTGCGGCACCTCTCCTTGCGCCAGTGGCCCGTCAGGCAGCGTCCAGCCCTCCTTCTTGATCCTTATTGGCTAGCCTACCTGACGTTTACGTCAACCGTCTAGGTTAAACGTTTGGCCAAGCCGCCCTCAGCTTGGAAGCCGTGCCTGAGAGCGGCTCGGGCAGCACTCGCGCTTCGGCGAGGGCCGTCATGAAGTTGGTGTCGCCCACCCAGCGGGGAAGGACGTGGAGGTGAAAATGCCCCGGCACCCCCGCACCAGCCGCACGCCCGAGGTTGGCACCCACGTTGACGCCGTCTGGCTGGTAAGCGGCCTTCAGCGCCCGGACCCCGAGCGAGAGCCCTTCCCACAGCGCAGCCGATTCTTCGGCGTCCAACTCTTCGAGATCAGCTACATGGCGCGTGGGCATCGCCATGAAGTGGCCGCTCGTGTAAGGGTACGCATTGAGCAGTGCCGCCACCCGCCCGGAACGGTGGCGCCAGATGACGTGGGACTCGAGATCGGGCAGCCCTGAAGAAAGGATCGCACAAAAGACGCATCTCGAGCCTGGGCCCTCGGTCGCTCCCGGGCCTTCAGCCGCTTGCCCGACCGGTTGCCCGACCGGTTGCCCAGTAGCCGAGCTCGCCGCCGCCTCAGCGACGTATGCCGAACGCCAGCCCGCCCATAGGCGCTCAAGGCTCACAGTGGCTTATCACCCGCCTCGGGCACCAAGCCCGCCGTGTCGGAGGCATCGGTGCGGATCCTTTCTATCAAGTCCGCAATCGCCACGCCTCGCTCGGGGCGCTCGGAGGAGCGCTTGTTCACCCCGACCGTGCCTGCGGCGACGTCGTCGTCGCCCACGACGAGCACGTAGGGCACCTTTTCGAGCTTGGCCCGCCTGATCCTCGCCCCAAGGGTCTCGTCGGCTTCGCCGGCTTCTGCGCGCAAGCCCTCCCCTCGGAGGGACCGCACGACCTCGCCTGCATAGGCTTCGTGGGCCTCGCTCACGGGGAGCACCACGGCCTGGACTGGTACCAGCCACGTCGGGAGGGCACCGGCATAATGCTCAAGGAGGATCGCGAAAAACCGTTCGACAGAGCCGAAAAGGGCACGGTGGACCATGAAGGGCCGGTGCCTCCCGTTATCGGCGCCTACGTACTCCATGTCGAAGCGCTGAGGGTTTTGGAAGTCAACCTGGATGGTAGAAACCTGCCACCTCCTGCCGATGGCGTCACGCACGTGGACATCGATCTTCGGCGCGTAGAAGGCGCCCTCTCCTTCCGCCACCTTGTAGGGGATGCCAGCAGCGACCAATGACGCTCGGAGCGCTTCTTCGGCTCGGTCCCACTCCTCGACGGTCCCGATAAACTTCTCGGGCCGGGTCGACAGCTCGGCCTCGAACTCCGTCATGCCGAAGCGCCGCAGGAGCTTCAAGACAAACGCGAGCAGGCTTTCGAGCTCGGCCTCCAGTTGCTCCCGGGCGCAGAAAATGTGGCTGTCGTCCTGGGTCATGCCCCTCACCCTGAGCAAACCGTTCAGCACCCCCGAACGCTCGAAGCGGTACACCGTCCCGAGCTCGAACAGCCTGAGCGGGAGCTCCTTGTAGCTGCGCTGGCGGGATTTGTAGATGAGGATGTGCATAGGGCAGTTCATGGGCTTGGGGTAGTAAGTGGCGCCCTCCATCTCCATCGGGGGGTACATGTTTTCCTTGTAGAAGCCGAGGTGGCCTGAGATCTCAAAGAGCGTCGACTTCGCCAGGTGCGGCGTGAAGACGAACTGGTACCCGTTGGCCTCGTGCTCGGACCGCGCATAGTCCTCCATGAGCTTTCGGACCATGCCGCCTTTTGGATGAAAAACGGCGAGCCCACTTCCGATCTCGGGGGGGAAATGGAAAAGGTCGAGCTCGGCACCGAGCCGGCGGTGGTCGCGGCGCTCGGCTTCGGCCACGCGCTCCAGGTGCTCCTTGAGCGCCGCCTCGGACTCCCACGCAGTGCCGTAGATGCGCTGCAGCTGCTGCTTCGACTCGTCGCCCCTCCAGTAGGCGGCAGCCAGCCTCGTCAGCTTGAAATGCCCGAGGCGCCCCGTCGCCGGTACGTGAGGGCCTCTGCAGAGGTCGACCCAACCGTCCTCGCCGTCAGCACCTACGTTTCGGTAGGTGCTGACGGTGGCTTCGCCGCCGACCCCTTCGATGATCTCGCGCTTGTAAGGCTGGGACGAAAAAAGCTGGAGACCATCCAGACGAGCGTGCTCCTCACGCACGAAACGCTGGTCCTCTCTTATGATCTCGCGCATCGCCGCCTCTATGCGGGGGAGGTCCTCTTCGCTGAAGTGCCCCCCACCCGGCAACTCGAAGTCGTAGTAGAAGCCGTCTTCGATCGCCGGGCCGATCGCGTAGCGCGCGCCAGGCCAGAGCCGCGTCACCGCCTGTGCCATCACGTGGGCCGTCGAGTGGCGCAGCACGTCGCGGCCCTCCGGAGAGGCGGCAGTGATGACGCTCACCGAAGAACCGTCGGGCAACGGCGCAAAGAGGTCGGCGAGAGAGCCGCCCACCGACACAGCGACGGCGTCACGTGCCAAGCGAGGGCCAATGGAGGCGGCGAGGTCGGCACCAGTCGAGCCCTCTGGGAGCTCGCGAGCCGAACCGTCAGGGAGAGTAACGGTGATGGGCACGCGCCAATGATACGAGGCTGATGCGAAGCGCCCTGCCGGCTCGCCCTAGAGGGCCACGCCGAGCAAAGCTGCCGCAGCCGCTACCTCGGCCGAGGCCCCACCAGTCGCAGCATCCACCAGAGCGAGCGCCCGCGGCGTGTCGAGGTCGTCGTCGAGGGCAGCGCGGACCTCTTCGAGGAGGCCCGTCGCAGGTCCTCCCACGCCGGATCCCCCGGCCCCGGGACGTTCGCCTCGAGCGGCCCTCCGCCAGCGATCGAGGCGGTCGGCCGCCTCGGCCACGAGGGCGCCCTCCCAGCACCAGTCCTCGCGGTAGCGGTGCGCCAGGAGCGAGAGCCGGACCGCGGCAGGCTCCCAGTCCTTTAGCAGGTCATGCACGAAAACGAGGTTGCCGAGCGACTTGGACATCTTGGTCCCCTCGTAGCAGGCCATCCCAGTATGCACCCAGTGGCGAACCAGCTTTTCACCGGTCGCCGCCTCAGACTGCGCCGCCTCGCACTCGTGGTGGGGGAAAATCAAGTCCGAGCCCCCTCCGTGCAGGTCGATCGTCGTGCCAAGCTCGCGCAGCACAAGGGCCGAGCACTCGATGTGCCAGCCTGGCCTGCCGGGGCCCCAACGCGAGGACCAAGCGGGTTCGGAGGGCAGGGACGGCTGCCAGAGGACGAAGTCGAGCGGCCCGCGCTTGTTTGGGTCGTCGGGGTTGCCACCGCGCTCGCGCGCGAGCGCGAGCATCTCCTGGGCGCCATAATGGCTGACCGACCCAAAGTCGGGCCAGCTCGAGACGTCAAAGTACACCGCTCCTCCGGACTCGTAGGCGTGACCCCTTTCGATCACAGCCCCGATGCAGCGAAGGATCTCCGGTACCGCTGACGTTGCCCGGGGCTCCACGTCCGCCGGGAGAAGCCCGAGCGCACCCATGTCCGCAGAGAACCGGGCTATCTCCTCTGCCGCCAGGTCCAGGTAGTACACGCCAAGTTGGCGCGCTTTGCGCAAAATGTCGTCGTCGACGTCGGTCACGTTGCGGACGAGCTTGGTCCGGTATCCCAGGTCGTGGAGGCGCCTGCGGACCACGTCATAAGCAAGGTAAGTGCTGGCGTGGCCGAGGTGGGCGGCATCGTAGGGGGTGATGCCGCACGTGTACATGGTGACGGTACCACCTCGCTCCGCTGCCGGCTCGAAAGGCACCACCGCCTGGCGAGCGGTGTCGTAGAGCTGCAGAGGCATTCCGGCTCGCCCCGCCGTCCTAACCGAGCCCCGTGATCCGCAAAGAGGCGTGCGCCTTGTACCGGCGGTTGAGCTCGACGAGCGCCGGCGTCAGGGCCTCCACCGCCATGGCCGAGCTAAGCCCTCCCACGTCGAAGCCTCGGAGGCCGGGTATACGGCCCACCAGCGAGATCACCTCGTCCGTCGTGGCCCGGTCGTCGGAGAACACCATCACATCGGCCTCGAGGTTGCTGCCGAGGTCACCAAGCTCGCGCGCCGGCAGGTGATGGAAGGCCCCCGCCACCCTGGTCGCGGGGAGAGCGCGGGCAACAGCCACCGCTACCGAGCCAGTGGGCGGCAAGAGGGGCACGAAGTGTTGGCCCCAGCGCGCCATCGCATTCACCATGCTCACGAGGATCTTCCCAGAGAGCTCCGCCGCGAGGTCGGCCACGGTAGAGAGCGCCCCTTCCCAGGGGGTTGCGAGGACAACCAAGTCGGCGCTTGCCGCTTGCCCGTTGTCACCTGGCACGAGGGTGAGGCCTCGGCCCGTCCAGCGATCGGCGAGCTCCTCGACGACACCGGCGGCCTTCTCAAGGCTCCGCGACCCGACCACGACCTCCAGCCCGGAGGCAGCCAAGCGAACAGCGACCGCCGAGCCCGCAGGCCCGGTGCCGCCTAGTACTCCGACTCGCACGAGCCGAGCCTTGCACGCCGGCCCGCCAACTGGCAAAAGTGCAAGGAGTGCCGGACATGACCCTCCTCGCCTTCCTCACAACTACGTGCGCCCCCTGCCAGCAGTTCTGGGGCATGCTGGCCGACCCGGATGCCCGGGCTGCCCTCGGGACCAAGGTTGTGGTGGTGGCCCCGAGCCCGTCCATGGAGAACCGGCGGCGGGCGCAAGAGCTCACGCCGCCTGGTGTCGAGCTGCACATGGGCTCGGAGACCTGGTTCGACTACGCAGTGACGCAAGCCGGGACCTTTGTGCTCGTGCATGACGCGCCGGACGGCAGGCCCGTCTGGGAAGGCCCCGCCGGAGCTGCCGTGATCGGGTCGGCAGAGCCGGCTAGCCCAGCCGAGCTGTTGGACCTCGTCGCGCGCTGGCTGTCCAGCTGCGGCTCGTGAGATCTCCCGGCCCGCAACCGACCGTGGACCGGCCTGGGGAACTCTACCCAAAGCAGGGTTCCCATCTTTCGCACACGCGTCTGCGAAGATCGAGCCGTGTCAGACGTGTGGTTCATCCAGCCAAATGGCCCCCTGGTGGGCGATGTCCGGGTCTACGGTTCCAAAAACGCCGTCACCAAACACATGGTCGCGACCCTGCTCGGCGATGGCCCGAGCACCATCTCCAACGTGCCCGAGGTCGGTGACGTCGAGATCACGGCGGGCATGCTCCAAGCGATCGGCGCCGGCGTTTCCAGGGAAGGCGGGAAGCTGGAGATAACGCCACCCGAAGAGACCAAACCAGAGGTCCCGCTCTCCTACAGTGGCCTAAACCGCATACCGGTCCTACTGCTCGGGCCGCTCCTGCACCTTACGGGCGAAGCGTTCGTGCCGAGGGTAGGTGGAGACCGCATCGGGGGACGCCCGGTCGACTTCCACGTGAAGGTACTCGAGGACCTGGGGGCCGAGGTCGAAGTGAGCGCCGAGGGGATACATGCCAGGTGCCGGCGCCTCCGCGGTGGCATCATCGAGCTCCCCTACCCGAGCGTCGGCGCCACGGAGTCCGCCCTTTTGTCGGCGGCCACCGCCGAGGGTAAGACGGTGATCCGCAACGCTGCTACCGAACCAGAAGTGCTCGAACTAGCACTGTTCCTCCAGCGAATGGGTGCCCGCATCGAGCTGTCGCCTGACCGCCGAGTCGTGATCGAGGGTGTCCCGTCTCTGCACGGCGCGCACACGAGGCTCCAAGGCGACCGCAACGAAGCCTTTTCTTACCTCGTCGCCGGCCTCATAACGCGCGGCCGTGTGAGGGTCCTCGGCTGCGGGCAGGACCGCCTGGTGACGGCCATCACAACGTTGATGAGGATGGGGGCGCAGATAGACGTCGATGAGCACGGGATAACGGCATTCGCCCCCGATGGCCTCCATCCCGCAGCCGTGTCGACCGATGTTCACCCGGGTTTCATGACCGATTGGCAAACGCCCCTCATGGTCCTGTTCACTCAGGCGGAGGGCATGTCGGTCCTCCACGAGACCGTTTACGAAGACCGGTTCGTGTACGTTCCCGCACTCAAGACGATGGGCGGCGAGATCGAACTGTTCGCGACGTGCCTCGGCGGGCCGGCGTGCCGGTTCCACGACACGAGCTACCTGCATTCGGCGGTCGTGCGGGGGCCGTCGAAACTGCAGGGTTCGGAGGTCGACGTGCCCGACGTACGGGCCGGTTTTTCGAGCGTGATAGCAGCTGCTGCGGCTACTGGCCCGACTGCCATCCACGGCGTGCGCCACCTGATACGCGGTTACCACAGGCCAGCAGAGCAACTCCGCTCGCTCGGCCTATTGCTCGAAGAGAAATAGGCGCCCCTCGCCCCGCGTACCAACCTTTATAACGCCCCACTAATTCTAAACTATTGCTGAAAACTCACCCGAAAAAGCCGAAGGACCGGCGGGGGAACGCCGGTCCTTCGTCAACAGCTCAAGGGGTGGGAAGGGGGGGAACCTACCCCGAGCTAGGTCCTCTGTTGGCAGGGAGAGCCTCAGGGACGATGTCCACTATACACCAACCTCCCGCCGGCCGGCATAGTTATGTGGGAAGGTCGCCATCGGCCACATAGATGGTCCACGCGAAGCGGCAGCGCGTACGCGAAGCGGCACCGCGTAAGGGCGGCCTCAAAGGTCAAGCCCTATCAGCGTGGGCTCGGGCTCGAGCCAGATGCCGAAGCGGGAGGCCACCCCGGCCCGCACAGCCCTGGCCAGCCTGACCACATCGAAGGCGCGCCCCCCGGGTTTCGCCGTTATCGCCAAGGTGTGCTTGGACGAAATCGCCGCTCCGCCCATCTCGAAGCCTCGGGCAAACCCCGCGTGCTCAACCAGCCAGGCCGCAGGGACCTTTGTGCCTCCCGTCACTTTGAAGCTGGGGGCTTCGGGGGCGAGCCGCGCGAGCTCCGCCACCTGGTCAACCGAGAGAACCGGGTTTGTAAAAAAAGACCCAGCGCTCTTGGTATCTGGGTCGTCCGCGTCCAACACCATCCCCTTTGTGCGGCGAAGTTCCAAGACTGCCTCTGCCGTTTCTCGGAGCGGTGGCCTGGCACCGAGCTTCACGCCCATGTACCTACACAGCTCGCCATAGCGCAACGGCTGCGACAGCACCGAACGCTCGAGGCAAAGCGTGACGCTGGTCACGACCGGGCCGTACTCCAGTCGCTGGCGCTTGAAGACGCTCGTGCGGTAACCGAAACCGCACTCCTCCGCCTGCATCACGTTGAGAGATCCTCCCCTCGCGTCCCACACCGTCACCTCTCTCGCCACCTGGGCCACCTCTTGGCCGTAGGCTCCTACGTTTTGAACGGGCGTTGCGCCCGCGGTGCCCGGGATGCCCGACATGCACTCCAGGCCCGACAGGCCCTCCGAGACGCATTGCGCGACAAAGGAAGCCCAATCCTCGCCGGCGCCCACGTCGACTCTTACGAGGTCCCCGTCAAAGTCTTTGCGGCAACCCTTAATGCCGATGCGCACGACCAAGCCGGCGAAACCCTCGTCAGAGACGACGAGGTTGCTGCCCCCACCCAGCACAAGCACCTGGCGGCCCTGAGAGCGGGCGTCGGAGAGGGCGTCGCGAAGGGCCGGGACATCGGGGACCTCGGCGAAGTACTCCGCTGGGCCGCCGACTCCCATCGTCGTAAGCTCGGAAAAAAAGGGGCCCGTTAGCATGTCGTCTGCACCACCGAGCCTAGCTGGGCCCTCCGGCGACTAGATTGCCTCGCAACTACCGCTGACGGCACCCGGCCGCGCCGCTCGGGGTTGGACCGGAGCACCAATGGAGCACTGGCACCACTTAGAACGAGAGGTCAAGCTCGACGTCAACGCCGACTGGTCGCTCCCGGACCTGACCGGCGTCATCGCGGGGGCGGAGGTCCGCGCTCTGCCAACCCTCCTCCTGGAGACCACCTATTACGACACCGCCGACCGTCGCCTCGAGAAACGCCGGATAGCCCTCCGGTACCGGCGACAACGTGCTGTTGACGGGGCGGGCGAGGATCGCAGCGGGTACGCGGTCCCGAGCGGTCTCTATGGAGCTGGCCGGAGCGAGGAACGGCTTTCGGACCTCACCGGCTCTCATTCTGAATGGACTGTAAAGCTGCCGCCGGACGGTGAGGCGCCTGCGCTCGCGCGCACCGAAGTCAATTGGCCCGCTCAGGGCCACCAGGGCGAAGAGGGGACGCCCACCCCCCCTGTCGAGGTCGTCAGGCTGCTGGCGGCGGTGGCCCTCGGCGAGCCCTTTTTCGCCGTCGCCCGCCTGTCGAGCGCCCGCCGTCGGACCGAGGTCATGGTTGCGTCTCGGCGAGCTGCAGAAGTGGACGACGACACGGTTGAAGGGACCGCGTTCGTGCCGGGAACAAGCACAGCCAGGTCTCCAACGCTCACCTTCCGGGAAGTAGAAGTCGAGCTGGAGGAAGGCTCGCCCGAAGACCTCCTGAGGTCCGTGGTAAAAGCACTGGTCGCGGCGGGTGCACGTCGCAGTTCAAGGAGGAGCAAGCTCGCGACGGTGTTGCAGTCGGCGGCTCAGTCCGGCGCTGGCGTGGGAGAGGCTGGCGTGGGAGAGGCTGGCGTGGGAGAAGCTGGCGTGGGAGAAGCTGGCGTGGGAGAAGCTGGCGTGGGAGAAGCTGGCGTGGGAGAAGCTGGCGTGGGAGAGGTGCCCGCACCGAGGGCAAGAGGGGCGACAAGGAAACCGAAGAAGGCTTTGACCATGGCAGACGTGCTGCAAGAACAGGCGCGCACTTGCCTGGACGCCATAGCCGAGCACGACCCGCCCGTCCGCTTGGGCGACCCCGACCCCGAGCACCTGCACAAGGCGAGGGTCGCGACGCGGCGGCTGCGGTCCGTACTTTGGGCATTGCGGCGCCTCCAGGGCCCATCCGTCAAGCCCGGAGGAGCCAGCGACCAGGTGAGCGCCTTCAACTTGGCGCGCGAGGCCAGTGAGCGCCTGCCCAGCACCGGCGTGCCCAGCCCCGGCGTGCCCAGCCCCGGCGTGCCCAGCCCCGGCGTGCCCAGCCCCGGCGTGCCCAGCCCCGGCGTGCCCAGCCCCGGTGAGGCAGGTTCCGGAGGCGGCTTCGGGGCTCAGGGTGCGAGCGCGGAAGGTGAGCTGGTAGCTCTCACTGCGCACGGCTGGATGGCAACGCTTCGGAAGGAGATGCGCTGGGTCGGCAACGCCCTCGGTGCGGCACGCGACGCTGACGTCAGGTTGACGGCCCTCGAGGCCGAGTGCGCAAGGCTCGGGCCTTTGGACCAAAGGGGGGTCGAAAGAGTGCTGAGCGCGGCACGTTCCGAGCAGGCAGCAGCCCACCAGCGTCTCTTGGAGGTCATGGCGAGCGACCGCTACGTGGCAGCGCTCCGCTCCCTCGAGGCCCTCGCCCGCCGGTCGGAGGCGGTACCTGCCGAGCTCTGGGAGCACCTAAACGTGCCCGCCGCCGCGGCGATGGCGCGACTCGGCGGGGCTCAGTGGCGTTCGGTACGCCGCGCGGTGAGGCGGCTCGGGACGAGCCCCTCGGACGAAGCGCTCCACAAGCTGCGGATCCAGGCAAAGAGGCTCCGCTACATCTCTGAGGCAGCGGCGCCAGTCATCCGACCAGCGCCGAGCCGGCGCGCCGTGACCTCCATGGCTGCGGCCGCCACCGGGCTGCAAGATGTCCTCGGGGCGTTACATGACGCTGTGGTAAGCGAGCACTGGCTCCGAGACCTCGCGTCGCGACCGCTCTCCTCGCAGAACCGCCTTGTGGACGAACATGATGCGAACGAGCACAACAACGGCGTGGTGACCGGGAGCACCGAGGTAGCTCTCGTGGCCGGCCAGCTGATCGCGGCTTTTCGCTTCACGGCGTCCTCCTGCCGCGCGACTTGGACCGAGGATTGGCACCGTCTCGCCCGCAAAGACCTTGCGAGGTGGCTCTCCGCCTAGGGTCGGGCGCGCCAGTCGCCCGCAGCGAGGAGGGGCGGATCGCCTAGTCGGTTAGGCTCCCCTTCGATGCCCGCCAACTCTCCATGGCAGAAGGGAAAGGCCCAGCCCGGGCACCCCACCCTCGGCTTGGCCGTAGTCATGATCGGCCTGCTCATGACCGCAGTGGACACCACGATCGTGGTGCTCGCGCTTCCGGAGATCGAGCGTGGCCTCCACCTGGCCCTATCGTCTGTCATCTGGGTAGTGATCGGCTACCTGCTCGTGATAACCCTGCTGGCAACGCAAGTGGGCCGGCTTGGGGACATGTTCGGGCGTGTCCGCATGTACCAGGCCGGGCTGGTCATCTTCATCGCAGGTTCCGCGCTTTGTGCCCTTTCCTGGAACGAGGGCGCGATCGTTGGCTTCCGGATCCTCCAGGGCGTGGGCGGCGCACTCATGACCGCCAATACCGGGGCCATAATCGCCGACCTGTTCCCACCCGAGCAGAGGGGCAAGGCCTATGGCTACAACGCCGTCGGTTGGAGCCTTGGAGCCGTCCTGGGCATCGTTCTCGGCGGCCTCATCGTCACCTACATTTCATGGCGCTGGATCTTTTGGATCAACGTGCCGATAGGCATCGTGGCCGTCCTTGTCACAGCGGCAGCGCTCCACGATCATGGTGAGCGGGCAAAACGCCAGCTGGACCTAGTCGGCATGGGCCTCCTGGGCGCCGGGTTGTTCGGGATCCTCTGGGCCGTCACGAGGCTCGCAACTTCGTCCCTCGACGCCACGACGACCGGGTTCCTGCTCGGCGGTCTTGTCCTGGTGGCAGCCTTCGCCCTCGTGGAGACAAAAAGGGCCGCTCCCATGCTGGACCTCTCGCTCCTCGCGCTGCCGACCGTGAGCCCGACCCTCCTGGCAGCACTATTCCAAGGCCTCGCCAACTACGCCGTCCTTTTCCTCTTGATCATGTACCTGCAAGGTCCGAGAGGCCTGTCGCCACTCGACGCCTCCTTGCTGCTCGTGCCGGGCTATGTGGTCGGCAGCGTCTTCGGGCCACTAGCAGGCAAGCTCTCCGATCGTGTGGGGCCGGTGGTCCCCGCGACGGCCGGCCTGGCCCTCCAGGGGATCGCGCTTTTGTGGTTCGCAACCCTCTCGGTCGGCACCAGCCTGTGGGTCGTGGTGCTCGCGAGCGTCGTCAACGGCATCGGAGCGAGCGGTTTCTTCCCAGCCAACTCCGCGGCATTGATGAGGGCTGTAAAGCCTCAGGTGTTCGGCATCGCTTCGGGGATGCTCCGGACGTTCTCCAATATCGGGATGGTATTTTCGTTCTCGGTGGCGATACTCGCCGCGTCCAGGTCGATCTCGCGTTCGCTCGCCTTCGCCATTTTCGTCGGGACGGCAAAGATCCACGGCAGCCTGGCACGCGCCTTCACCTCGGGCCTCCACACCGCCTTCTTCGTGTCCGTGGGCGTCATGGCGCTGGCAGCCGCCTTCTCCGCCACGCGACGTACCCGCAAAGGCGCCCCCTCCGAGCCCGGGCCGGCGGCGACGGCCGAGCCAGTGACGGTAGGTCGCTAGCTCGGGCGTCCACGGCCAGGGTGTAGGAGGAAGAACGGTTTCTAGGCCGGTAGGTTCAAAGGAGTGAAGTGGGCTGACCGCTGGAGGGCAGCGTTGACGACGGGGGGCAGGCAGGAGCGGGTGGCCGGTGTGCCGCCTTCTGGCAACGGGGCATCTTCGTTCCACCTGTGGTGGGCCTTGCCAGACCGTGGCCCCTTTTCCGAAGTGAGCGCTGTGCTCGAGGTCGTGACGCCGCCATCGGTACCTCGCCTTTACTTTTGGGCCCTCCAGGTATCCTTCGTAGACCGAGGTCGCGACCTCGGCGCAGGGCACACCGGGCTGCAATGGCACCCAGGCGCACCCGAGGGAGCCGTCAACTGGGGCGGCTACAGCTCAGCCGGCAGCGAACTGAGGGGGACAAAGGGAGGGCTCGCTCCAGTTGATGGGCCGAACACCTGCCACTACCCCTGGTCGCCCGGCCGCCCCTACCGGTTCCGCGTGAGCGCAGCCGGTCCCGGTGCTTGGCGCTCCGAGGTCACCGACCTCCTAACAGGCACGGCCACACCCATCCGAGACCTGCTGGTGCCCGCCACAGGCCTTGCCAGCCCCGTCGTATGGTCAGAGGTCTTCGCTCGCTGCGATGACCCGTCGACCGAGGTCCGCTGGTCCGGGCTCGAAGTAGTCGACTTCACCGGGCACAGGCACCTTGCGGCGGCGGCCCGCCTGAGCTACCAGTCACACGCCGACGGCGGGTGCGCCAACACGGAGTCCCGCGCCGGGCCTGGCTATTTCGCCCAGCTGACCGGGCTCAGCGCGGCGAGGCAGGCAGTGCCCGAAGTCCTCACCATGCCTGTGACCTGATGGGCCTACGCGACCGCAAGGCTGGCGACGAGGGCGCCTCCGACGGCGGTGCATCCCTCCGTTACGGCGACCCGTGGGCAGACGACCAGGCGGACCGCGACCCCGTGCGGCGCCTTCGCGGGCACCTGGTCCTCCCCGTCACCGTCTGGCTTTCAGAAGTGACGGGGGGTCACCAACCGGTCGGCCTCACCGTATCTTCGGTCCTCGTCGCCCAGGGAGATCCCGGCGTCCTCGCAGGCCTGCTCTCACCGCTCTCCGACCTTGCCGGCTCGCTCGAGAAACCCGGCACGCCTTTTGTCGTCCACGTGCTTGGTGACAGCCACCGGCGCCTGGCTCAGCACTTCGCCGGCGCGCTCCCGGCTCCAGAGCAGTCGCTCGCGACCACCTCTTCGCCGCATGGGCCGCTGCTCGAGGCGGTTCCCGACCGGGCACTTTGCCGGAGCTACGCCGCCAGGGCCTTCGGCTGGTCGCTCATGATCGAAGCGGTGATCGAAGAAGTCCAGGTAGGGCGGGCGGGAAAGGCCCTTGCATGGCACCATGGAGACTTCCGGACGCTGAGCGGCTGAAACCCCGCCTACTTGGCCGGGCGTCAGCTCGGCGGGCGAACACCGACTTCCTCCAGGTGGGCCATCAGGTCGGCCGGGTCGTCGTAGACGCGGTACGCCCCGGCAGCTTGCAGCTCCTCGAGCCCGTAGCCGCCAGAGAGCAACCCGATCCCGAGCGACCCGGCACGTTGGGCCGCAAGCAGGTCCCAGACGCTGTCACCCACTACAAAACTGCGCGCCGGGACGACCCCGAGGCTCTTCGCGGCCGCAAGGAACAAGTCCGGGTCGGGCTTGGCGCGCCTCACCTGGTCACGGGTGACAATGGGCACCTCTGGTCCGAGCCCGAGCAGCGCCAGACCAGCTCCTGCGACGGCCTCACCCCCGCTCGTGGCCACGGCGAACGGCACGCCGAGGTCGGCCAGGGAGGCGAGGAGCTCTCGGGCGCCAGGAAGGGGCGCGACGCTCTCCACCCGCCGTAGGTAGCCCTCCCGGTGCAAGGCTGTGAGCCTTGCGAGCGTGGCGGCGTCCAGATCCTGGGCCGTCTCGCGCTGTAGAGCATTTAGGAACAGTCCTCCGCTCATACCTATCCGCCGGTGGATCCGCCACACGGAAAGGGTGATGCCGCAGGCATCGAGAGCCTCCTGCCATGCGGTTACGTGCTGGTAAACCGAGTCGATCAACGTCCCGTCGAGATCGAAGAGGAACGCCGGGGGCGGTACTTCAAAAGGTCCGCTGCCGATGTCGCCGGCCCCAGCCACAAGACCAGACGATAGCCGGGCGCCGGGGCTTTGGGCGCCGATCTCGGTCGGAAGGCGGCGAGCAGGGTCCCGGACCTGCGTGGACGCCCGGACCTACGAGACTTTGGTGCAAACCGCAACTTCACTATGAGATATCGGGCTCATATTGCCCTGACCCTCACGGCATACTCGAGCACCCCTTCCCCGCATAACTCGGGGACATGGCTTTCGGTGGCCAACATGGACTGTTCCAGCGCGCACAGTTGCTCATAAAGCGAAAGCTCGCCCCTACTTAGCCCCCCAGGCTGCAGCCTCGCCTCCGCGAGACGACGAAGCTGGTAGCGCATGTAATCGATGTCCACTCCTCCTCCCGCCTAAAACGTTACATTAGCTGCACCTGTACTCTTAGGGCCCTTGGTCCCTATTTGCTTGCCCACAATACCCGGTCCTGAGCAAGAAAGCATTTGAGCCAGATAATTACGCGCTTGTTATTTAGCCGTACATACTCTTCACACTGGCCAAAGGAAGCGCTTTCCGTGAATATTGGGGTGAAATGCCTCGCCGACAGAGCCCACGTGGTGATGGCGCCCCTCACTCGCCAGGGGGATGAAGGAGCCGTCTCCGGTCGCCCCTCTGCAGCCAGGGCGGGGACTTGGCACTTTGACCGCGCGCCCCGGGCGCAACCTGCGTAGGCAGCGAGGGACGCTATGTTCGAGTAGCAAAAGGACCGACGAGACCCAGCGGCAGGCGGAGGAGGTAGCGGTGGGTGTTCAGGGTACGAGCCCATTTGTAAACGTGGTGGACTTCGGGGCGGTTGGCGACGGGACCGCCGACGACACAGCGGCGATCGCACGGGCGATTGAAGCGGCAGCGCCGGCCCAGGCGCCAACGGGCAACACGGTCTTCTTGCCAGCGGGCCGCTACCGCCTCTCGTCAGGGCTCACCCTGCCGCCCGGCGTCGCCCTTGTTGGTTCCGGCTGGAACACCCCTGGCTCCCAGGTCAACGTCTTTGCAGGCACCTGGTTGCTCGCTCCTGCCGGGGCCGAATGGAGCGCGGTGACGGCGGCCGGGAGCGGCGCGTCTGTCCGTAACCTCGGCTTCAACGTACCCGACCAGAACACCGAGGGGCCACCAGCCCCCGCCCAGCCGGTGCTCAGGGTGACAGGCAACAATGCCCTCCTCGAAGACATCTTCCTCTACAACCCCTACGGGGGGATCTACCTTGACGGAGGTGCCCAGGCAACCTTGCGGCGGATCTTCGGCCAGCCGGTCGCCTACGGCATCCTGATCGACAGGTCGCAGGACAGCAACTACATCGACACCGTTCACTTCTGGCCCTATTGGCAGCCTGGCAGCCGGCCTCCGGCACAGTGGCAGCTCGCCAACGGTACAGCGATCTGGCTGATGCGCTCGGACAACCCGCACCTGTCAAACATCTTCGCCTACAACTACAACAAAGGGCTCAGCCTCGGCAGCTCGCAGGCGGGCACACCGCACAAGGTCCACCTCTTCAACGCCGACTTCGACGGGTGTATAACAGGGGTGCACATGGCTGCGCCAGGGCAGCCCGGTATGGCTGCGACGCTCCAGATGGCAAATGTGACCATCCAGTCCCCTGGCGGCGCCAACACCCCCGCCGGCCACGGCATCTGGGTCGAGGCCGTGTCCAGCTACGCCATGGTCCAGGCCTCCAACCTGCGGGTCGCCGCGTCTGGGCTAAACGCCATCCGCATCGACGCAGACGACGTCAACTTCTACGGAGAGAACGTATCGCTCGAGAACTGGCGCGGCCCGGAGGGCTTCCACATCTCGTCACCTCGTAGCTTCGCCCACCTCGGGGTCGGCTTCCGTGCCGGGCCGGGGACACCCTTCGCGCCAAAACACCAGTTCCGCCTGCCCAAGACCTAGGCCGGCACCGGCAAGTAGCTGGACTTGGCCAGTGGCAGAAGTCGGCCAGTAGTGGAAGTTGGCTAGTAGTGGAAGTTGGGCAAGTTCCAGCGAGGCGAGGCTTCGACCGTGCAAGCCCCGGCTCTCCGGCCGCTCGGATCGCCGGCGGGGAACGCTGTTGCTAGGGCGTCAGCGATGGCCGCCGCACGCTTCGCGGACCCCTCCGAGCTGTAGTGGATGCCGTCGGGGATGAACCAGGAGCGCTGCGCCACGCCTGCCCAGTTGAACACCGCCATGTCCGGGTAGCGGGGGCAAGCAGACGAGACCGCTTGGTTCCAACGGCGCATGTTGGCCTCGGCGTAGGGCCCGATGGAGACGAGCGTGACCGTGTTGACCCACATCACCGGCTGGTCGCCGATCAGGGACATCATCTCTTTCACCCGCGCGCGCAGGCCCACGTTGGAGCCGACGAAGACGTCCGCGGCGTCATTAGTCCCAAGGGCAAGCACCCAACAACCGCGGTACCCCTGACGAACAAGCGTTTGTGCCATCTGGTAGGCGTTCTCGGTCCCCGGGAGCGTCTCGACGATCGACGTACCGCCGACGATGCGCATGATCGACCGCCCGACGCCCACTCGCGAGTACTGTGCGCCGAGCCTCTGGGCAGGGTCTGGGAGGTAGTTCGAGGAGATCAGGCTCTCCGAGGTGGAGTCACCTATGTCGACGACCTGCTTGCACGACGTGCGCAGGGGCTGAGCGGCGGTCGGCGCCTGTGTCCTAGGCGGTGTCGTGCTGGTGGCACTGTGCCCCTTCGCCCCGTGAGGCCCGGAAGTAGAGTGCGGGGCCGAAGCACTCGTGGAGGGGGTGCTCTTAGCGTGGCCATGCGAGGCGTGGTGCCTGGTCTTGCCCGCTGCACCGCTGGTAGCGCCGCTGGCCCTTGCCTTCCTGGGGCGCTCAGCGGACCCCCGAGCGGCCACCGTGGACGCCCGAGCGCTCGCGGGGACAGGGCCAGCTCCCGCACCGGCACCTCCCGCACCGGCACCTCCCGAACCGGCACCTCCCGAACCGGCACCTCCCGCACCGGCACCCGAAGCGAGGCGGCCCGGCGCCGAGCTCGAAGCGCCGGCGCCGGGGAGGGCGCCGGCCAGGGCGAGGACAGCGAGCACGACGACAGCGGGTGCCCCGACCGCCGCCCAGCGGCGGCGTTGCGTAGTGGCCCATCTCCTCCAGCCGCGCGGTGACAGCCGCAGCTCTGACCAGAGGCGGCCGAGGGCGCCGTTGCGAACCGGGGACTCGATGAAGCGCCATGAGAGCTCCGCGACGACGAGTGTCGCCGCGACTTGGAGCAACGCCCGCCAAAAAGCGAAACCCCCGGTGCTCGTCGGCGTCGTGAGCACGATGATCGGGTAGTGCCACAGGTAAATGGCGTATGAGCGCACGCCGAGCCATCGGAGCGGCCGCACTCCGAGTACACGCCCGAAACGGCTGGCAGGGTGGGCTGCAGACGCCACGACCGCCGTGGCGGCCAGCGACAAGAGGACCATTCCACCCCGGTAGAGGAAGCCCGAGTACTGGCCGACCAGGCAAATGAGCAAGCCTGCCACGACGAGCCCGGCCGCCCCGAGGACGTCGAGGGCACGCCGCGCGCTTGGGCTCACGTGCGTCTGCAGGCCGTTGCTCGGCCAGACCATGGCGAGTGCAGCCCCGATCAAGAGGGCAAAGGCCCGCGTGTCGGTACCGTCGTAAATGCGCGAGGGGTCGAAGGTCGGATGGTACATGAACGCCATCTCGATGGCAGAAGCCAGCGCGAGCACGAGCGTGACGACGGCAAGGGGCCAGATGTGCCAACGCGCCGCAGGCCGGCTAGAACCTCCACCTGAGGCCCTCTGTGGCCCCGATGGCCTAGGGGTCAGTGCGGTGCCCTTGGCTACCCGGCCGGACAGAAGGTTGCCGAGCGCAAGGAGATCGGCACCCGCGAAGCCTTCTCCCGGGAGCCCTGCGGCCTCCTCGGGGGGGACGCGGCCACCGTCGGCACAGGGCTCGACCGGACCGCCGACCGGCCCTCCGACACGTAAGGCTCGGCCGTTACCACGCAGCGCGGGGCCGAGGAGCCTGAAGCCAGCCTCAGCTCCACCTGCATCTGCGAAAGCCAATTCGAGCGCCGGGAGATCGGCTTCCTCCGGATAGGGCTGCTCTGCCACGAGGTCGAGCGCACGTTGTTTTTTTGGGCCCCGCACGGCCCGGCGGCGGCGCCCGACCCAGATGAGGCCGAGCCACAACAGCCACGGCCAGATGAGGTAAAACTGCTCCTCGATCGCGAGCGACCAAAGGTTGCCGAGCGGCGAAGGCGGCCCGAACCTCGCGAAGTAGGACACGTGCGCCAGCGCGGACCACCAGTTGCTCACATAGAGCATGGCCGCCAGCACTTCCCCTCGAAGTTGCCCGAGCCGCGAAGGCTCGGCCACGGCCGCCCACGTAGCCACCACCGCGAGCATGACAAACAACGCGGGCAGGAGCCGCCTCGCCCTCCTCGCCCAAAACGACTTGAGCCGCAGCCCTCCCGATGACTCCCAGGAGGAGAGGAGGAGATCCGTAATCAGGTAGCCGCTCAAGGTGAAGAACACGCCGACACCGAGCAACCCGCCCGGCAGCCATGAGACGCCCAGGTGATAGCCGATTACCGCCGCCACTGCGAGCGCGCGGACACCATCGAGGCCAGGCATGTAGCGCTGGGCGCGACCGAGTGGCTCAGGCACGGTTAGACAGGTCCTACAGCGTCACGCGCTCGTCAGCCGCAGTAAAACCCGAGCGGCCTTTGGGCGATGGAAAGCCAATTGCCACGCTGATTTGAACGCTGTTGGGCGGCATGCGGTTCCACGCCGCAAGCGCTCAGTTTCCTCAAGGCGAACGTCACGCGTCCGACGACGTTGCGTGGCGCACCAGTACCGCTTCGAACCCGGCACTCGAGCGCTCCCAGCTCCCCTTGGGCCAACAAACTAGGCGAGGCACACCTGCACCTCTCACCTTGAGGCCCTCCACGCGCAACAAAGCCGCGTCGGCCTCCGGCCTGGCACTTCGATGTGGTCACTTGCCAATACAGTCATTGATGTGCCTCCTCTCGGCATCGAAGGCACCCCTTCGCTCGGCTCACCACATTACAACGCCAGGGAACTGCTAGAACTGACTTGTCTTCGGGAAGGTGTAAGCGAATCTTGGACGCGCCACAGGGACCTGGACAGGCACATGGAATAGACGACCGCGTCGCGCTCGCGGCCGTCTGCGCGGTCCTGTTCCTTACGTTTTTGGACACCACTGTCGTGAGCGTGGCGCTGGCAGACGTACAAAGTGGGCTCCACGCGGGAGTGACCCAACTGCAGTGGACGGTCAACGGCTATGCGCTCACCTTTGCCGGCCTCATGATGCTGGCGGGGACCCTCTCCGACCGCTTCGGTCGGAAACGTCTCATGCTCGGCGGGCTACTGGTTTTTGCGGCGGGCTCGATCCTCGGTGCGCTCGCGTCGAGCCCAGACATGTTGATCGCAGGGCGCGTCGTCATGGGCGTCGGTGCGGCGGCGTCTGAGCCAGGGACGCTATCTGTCATCCGTCACCTCTACCCAGACCCAGAGGAACGGACGCGCGCCCTGGGCGCATGGACAGCCGTGTCCGGGCTCGCCCTCGCGCTCGGGCCGGTGATCGGGGGGGCATTAGTAGGGATCGGCACTTGGCGGGCGATCTTCTGGTTCAACGCCGGGGCCGCTATCGCCGTTATCGCTCTCGCAGCCCTCGCCGTACCCGAGAGCTCGGACCCGCAGGCAGCCGCGCTGGACTTCGGCGGGTTCCTCACCGGCGCAGTCGGTCTAGGCGCCTTGACGTTCGCGATCATCCAGGGGGAGATCGACGGCTACCGAGCGCCCGTCGTGATCGTGCTGTTCGTTGTCGGCGTGCTCGCCCTCGTGGGCTTCACGAGCGTCGAGCGCGCCGCCCGCGCCCCCGTACTTGACGTCGCCTACTTCCGAGACGCAGCGTTCTCCTCTTCCCTCGCAGTGGTCTTCGTGCTGTTCTTCGGCATATTCTCCATATTCTTCTTTACGGCCTTGTACTTGGCCGAAGTCGTCGGGTTCTCGCCCTACAGGGTCGCACTCGAGTTCCTACCGATGACAGGGGCAATGGTCGCAGCTGCGGGGTTAGCAGGACGTCGTGTCGCTCTCCAAGGCCCACGGATGTCCATGGCTGGTGGCTGCGTGCTCGCCGGTGCCGGGATCTTGCTGTCCGAGCTCCTCCTGTCCTCGTCGGCGACGCCTTCGCTCTGGCTGATGGCCACCCTCGCCCTGGCGGGCTTCGGTTTCGGCACGAGCGTCGTGCCGGTCACGACGGTGGCGCTCGCCCGTGTGCCACCAGAGCGCTCCGGCATGGCCGCCTCCGCCACGAACACGAGCCGCGAGCTCGGCGCCGTCTTCGGGACGGCCGTGCTCGGTGCGCTGGTCAACGCCCACCTCACCGGCGACCTTGTCCACCGCCTGAAGGTGCTCAAAATCCCGTCGAGCTTCTTTGGCATAGTGATCCACGCGATAGAGACAGGGGTAGTGCCGCCCGGCAAGACTGGTGGGAGCTCGATCGAGGACAAGGTCATCCATGCGGCCTACAGCGCCTTCCGCGACGGGCTCGAGGTCGCGCTTTTGACCTCAGGGGCCGCGCTGCTCGCCGTAGCGGTCATTTCTGCCGCGGCCCTCAGGGAAGGCCACCAGGACAGCCCTCCTCCGGGCGCCTGAGCGAGAAGGGTAGGCGACGACCACGCTTAGCGCGAGGCCGTGGTAAATTGGCTCGCACCTAGCAACTTCAGAGGGGTGAACGACATGATTAATCCTTTGAGCTCGCTGAGGCGGTCATCCCGGGTCGTCATGGCGTTACTGGCGGGGTTTGGTTTGTGGGCCGCAACGGTCACCGCATCGACCGCCCCGGCATCGGCGAGCACAAAGCACACGCCAACAAAGCACATGGGAAATTCGGCGAAGTCCGCCAAGGACGAGATCATTGCCAACTGGGAAGCCTTTTTCTCGGGCAAGACGCCAGCGAAGCGCAAGATCGCGCTCGTTCAGGACGGCGGCGCCTTCGCCAAGGTCATCCAAGGCCAGTCGTCTGACTCCCTTGCCAAGAGCTCAACAGCCAAGGTGCTGAGCGTGAAAGTAACTGGCGTCAAGGCAGCCGTTACTTACACGGTGTACCTGGCCGGGCAAGCCGCCCTCAAGGGGCAAAAAGGTGAGGCCTTCCTCCTGGGCGGCACATGGAAGGTCGGCGCACAGAGCTTTTGCGGGCTGCTGTCCATGGAGGGCACCAAACTACCGGTGTGCACGGGGCACGCCAAGTCCAAAAAATAGGCCTATCCGTCTCGCTCGGCTCCCCTCACCCCGGCTCCCCTCACCCCGGCGCGTGTCACCTGGGCCCCTTGGAGCGGTGGACGAGCTGGTTGGCGCTGCATAGGACTCCGGGCCCCAACAGCTGTTCCGGCCCTAGCGGCTGAGAGCTGGTCACTCGGACGCGCCGAGACTCGCCGGGCAGGAGCGTGAATAGCATCTCGTCGCTGGTCGCACTCGGGTCGGCGCGGTCGGCCAGGATGGCGACATCGCGCTGGAGGGTCGTGGCCGTTACCACCACGTCGTAGCCCCCGGGCGCAGGTTCTACGTGCGCGTCGAGGGCAGGCGCCGGCAAATCGAGCTCCTTGTCCTCCCTGTAAAACCACAACGCCCGGTGACCACCACCTTCGACCACCAGGACTTCGCGCGCCGGGTCACCGGGCAGCGCTTCAGGACCTAGGACGACCCGTGCGCGCTCGCCAGGGCGGGCGAGGACCGAGGAGCTGGACGTGGCCAGGACGGCGCCGTAAAAGTCCCGCCTCGTCACCTCGAGGTCGAAGCTCCACGTCTCCTGGCCATCGTTGACCGCGACGGCGGCGAGCTCAACGGTGCCACCGTCCGCCCTGGCGGCCTGGGCACCTCCAGGCTGGATGGTCAGCAGTAGGTCGGAGTAGGCCTTCCTCAGCGCATACCATACGGGCTTCCTTAGCCCGTCACCGTCAACTACCGCCCATGACATGACCGGCCAGCAGTCGTTCAGTTGCCAAAGGACCGTGCCGCGGCAGGTCGGGGAGAGCGAGCGCCAGTGCTCCACACCGAAGCCCACCGCTCGCGCCTGGTTGAGGGAAGTCGCCCAGTGCCAGTCCTCGAAGGGCCCCGGCTCGGGAAAGTGCATCGCGACCCATCGGTCGAGCCTTTCGATGCCTCCGCGCTGCTTCTGGTGCGCAGCGACGACCGGGCTGGCCTTATCGAGAGGGCTGCCGTCGAGGGCTCGTACCAAGGTGGCCCACGCCGGTGGTCCTTGGAAGCCGAACTCGGCTACGAACTGGGGCTGCCAGTCCCTGTACCCGGTGTAGTCCTTGCTGTTCCAGACGTCCCAGACGTGCACGCTCCCATAGCGCGGGTCGTTCGGGTGCGCGTCGTGGCCGAATGACCATGGGCTTCCGGCCATGTACGGCCTCGAGGGGTCGAGCTCCGAAACGAGCGACGGGAACAGGTCGAAGTAGTACCCCGCCCCCCAGGTCTTCCCCTCCAGTGAGGGCTTCCACCCCCAGTCTTCGTAACCCCAGATGTTCTCGTTGCAGCCGCTCCAAGCGACGACGCTTGGGTGGGCAGCGAGCCTTGTCAGGGCCTCTCGCGCCTCAGCCTCGATCTCCGAGCGCAAGGGCTCCTCTTCGGCGTACGCCGCGCACGCCAGCATAAAGTCCTGCCAGACCATGATCCCGAGCTCGTCGGCCAGCTCGTAGAAGTCCTCGTCCTCGTATATGCCCCCGCCCCAGACGCGCAGCAAGTTGACGTTGGCCCCCCGGGCGTCCTCCAGGCGCCGGCGATAGCGAGACCGCCCGACACGCGAAGGGAAACAGTCCTCGGGGATCCAGTTGGCGCCTCGCACCTGGACGGCTCGCCCGTTGACCACGAAGCCGAGGCGACTACCCCGTTCGTCGTCAGCCGTGTCGAGCTCGACCGAACGGAACCCGAGGCGCGCTTGCCAGGTGCCAAGCAGCTCACCACCGGGGCCCTTGAGGCGCACTTCGGCCTGATGGAGCGGCTGCGCGCCGTAGCCGGCGGGCCACCATAGATCCGCGTCGGGGATGTCCAAGCATACGACCGCCGCACTTTCGCCCGTTACTACGTCAACCGTCGCAGCCTTGCCGGCGACCTCGGCCTCAATGTGAAGAGCGTCATCCTGGCCAAGGTCGGCGCGTTCGAGGGCAACGTGCAGCTGCACGCTCACGGGGGCCCGTCTCGGAGACGAGGCGTCGGCCGGCAGGGGCCCGCCCTCAGCCTGGACCGGGATGTCGACTTGCACCAACGGCCGGACACTGGCTATCCGTGCTAGGCGCCAACGCTCGAGGCCGACTGGTCGCCAGATGCCCGCCGTCGCTAGGTCGGGGCCCCAGTCCCAGCCGAAGTTGCACGCCATCTTGCGAATCGCGTTGAAAGGGTGCACCTCGGTGTGAGGCCTAGGACCGAGCTGTTCGCTCATGCGCTCTGCCGCGGTGACGGGCGCCTCGAAGTGGACGACGAGCACGTTGGCACCATCCAAGAGGGCTTCGCTCACGTCGAAGCGGTGGCTGCGGTGCATGTTGGCCGTCGTTCCGAGCAGCTTGCCGTTGAGACGGACGGTTGCCACAGTGTCGAGGCCGAAGAACACCAGGTCGGCTCTTTCGCCGCTAGTGGTCCGAGAAGCCTCGAAGCGCGTCTCGTACGACCAGTCGCAGCGACCTACCCAGGCGTGAAGGTCCTGGTTGGTACCGAGGTAGGGGTCTGGGAGCAGCCCGGCAGCCATCAGGTCGGTGCTCACACAACCAGGTACGTCTGCCGGGATCTGGCGCCCGCTCACTTCGCCCGGAACGGGGCCTCCCCCCGCCCTCAACGTCCAACCTTCGTGAAGGTGCCTCAGTTCCATTCCCAATACGCCTCTTTCCGGCCGCTACCGGCCGTCGACCACGGGCCAAAGTACTAAAACGGTTCAGTTGCCCGCCAGGCCGGCTGGTGGGAGCCGCATCACGGCACAGTACGCGCCCCCGAGAGCGGTGGTCTCCGCTCCGACCAGGGCAATGCCTCCTCGAGCTGGGCGGCCACCCGCACTAGGAGCGCTTCGGAGAACGGAGCGCCTACCAGCTGGACACCCACCGGGACGCCGCCGGGGCTCACGTGCGTAGGCAGCGACACCGCGGGCTGGCCCGTGGCGTTGATCCCTGCCGTCATCACGATCATCTGGATGACTTCGAGCACCGGGTCACCAGCCCTGCCGCCGGCATCCACAGCAGCGCCCGCATGAACCGCGGCGAGGACCGAGCCGGCCGAGGGGGGCTCCACGATCATGGTGGGCGTCAGCATCAGGTCGAAGTCCCTCCCCCACGCCCGCACCATCTGTCGGGTGTAGCGCTGGAGGATGTGCACAGACCTCGCGTACCTCATGCTGTCCACGGCGGCGGCAGCCGCACGCGCCGCCTTTATGTGGGGCTCGGCCTTGTCCCAATCGATCACGCCGTCGAGGTCACCAAAGTCGGCACCGGCCACGTCCAAGAAGGCGGCGACAAACTCGTCGGGCGTCTCCAGGCTTGCCGGCTCGACCACGTGACCGAGCGTCTCCAGGGCGCGCCCTGCGAGAGAGGCGGCCTCGACGCATGCGGGGCTCACGGGCAGGCCGAACGGTGCCTCGAGCACGAGGCCCACGCGCAGGCGCCCCGGCCCCACCCCAACCTCCGACAGGAAGGGCCGCTCGGGCGCGGGCGCGTTGTACCACATAGCGAGGTCGGGGCCCGAGATGACGTCCAGGATCGCCGCCGAGTCCGCCACGTCTCGCGTCAATGCCCCGTGGACCACGGCTCCCTCCCAGCTGAGGGTGCGCGCCGGCACCCGGCCGCGGCTCGCCTTCAGGCCGACAAGGCCGCAGCACGAAGCGGGGATGCGGAGCGAGCCTCCGCCGTCGTTGCCGTGCGCCGCCGGGAACACGCCAGCCGCCACTACCGCCGCCGCTCCCCCGCTCGAGCCACCCGCAGTTTTATCGAGGTCCCAGGGATTGCGGGTGAGCCCGTAGCGGAGGTTTTC
Source organism: Actinomycetes bacterium (assembly GCA_021787035.1). GTDB lineage: Bacteria > Actinomycetota > Acidimicrobiia > Acidimicrobiales > Palsa-688 > JAJZYO01. The sequence continues at coordinate 58,293 of JAJYMM010000236.1, read as the reverse complement.
GGAAACAGGCAACGGCCCGAGCTCCGGCACATTGGTGCGCCCGGTGAGCAGGAACCCAGCGCGCTCGAGCGCCTCCACGACGAGCTCGCTCTCGCCAGAGACGCCAGGAGGCGCTGCCCGCGACCCGTAGGTTATGGGCCAGCCAGCGACCGGCGTCAGGTCCTTCACGGGCATCGGCACCCCGTGGAACGGCGGCAGGTCCTCGGGCGGCCCGTGGACCACGGCTTCGCCGGCGGCCTTCGCAGCAGCCCGAGCATCGTCGTCGTTGCGCCATACGAGCGCGCAGAGCTTTGGCTCTACCTCGTCAGCGCGAACAAAGCACGCTTCGAGAACTTCGAGAGGGCTCACCTGCTTCGACCTGATAGCGGAAGCGACCGCGCGGGCGCTCCAGTAGCCAAAGGGTTCCATCGCAGCGACCATAGCGCTAGCTTCGCCACCATGGACTACCGCAACCTGGGACGGACCGGAGTGGAGGTGAGCACGCTCTGCTTGGGCGCGATGATGTTCGGGGCGTGGGGCAACCCCGACCACCAAGAGTGCGTCGCGATAATGCGGCGCGCCCTCGACGAAGGCATCAACTTCATAGACACCGCCGACGTCTACTCCGCGGGCGAGTCGGAACAAATAGTCGGCGAGCTCCTGGCCTCGATCGGGCCCTCCCGGCGAGAGGAGGTGGTACTGGCGACCAAGTTCCACGGACGGATGGGTGACGGCCCCAACCGGCAGGGCAACTCCCGCCGCTGGGTAATCTCCGAGTGCGAGGCCAGCCTGCGCCGGCTCGGCACCGACCACATCGACCTTTACCAGGTCCACCGCCCCGAGCCAGGCACGGACATCGATGACACGTTGTCGGCCTTGTCGGATCTGGTGCACGCCGGGAAGGTCCGCTATTTCGGGAGCTCAACGTTCCCAGCCTGGATGGTCGTCGAGGCCCACTGGTGCTCCGAGCGGCGCCACCACGAACGGCTTTCGACCGAGCAACCGCCTTACTCAGTGCTCGCGCGCGGCGTCGAGGCCGATCTCTTCGAAGTCTGCCAGCGCTACGGTATGGGCGTACTCAGCTGGAGCCCTTTAGCCGGCGGTTGGCTCTCGGGCCGCTTTGGCACCGGCAAGGACAACACGAGCCGGCGTTCGGCCCGCCTTCCTCACCGCTACGACATGTCGGAGCCGGGCAACCGAGCCAAGCTCGCAGCTGTCGACAAGCTCGCAGACCTCGCCGCTCAGGCAGGCATGAGCCTGCCTGAAATGGCAGTGGCGTTTGTGCTGGCGCACCCCGCCGTCACCTCTGCGATCATCGGTCCACGCACCATGGAGCAGCTCGTCAGCCTCCTCAAAGTGCCCGGCTCCCCGCTCAGTCAAGCACTTCTAGACCGCATTGACGAGGTGGTGCCGCCGGGCACCAACTTGAACGTGGCCGACGGGGGTTGGGTGCCGCCGTGGGTAGCAGAGGCGGGCCTCCGGAGAAGGTAGATGGCTCCGACGGCGCTCGGGGTAACCGAGGTCGAAAAAGCTGCCCCTTCGTTCCGGCCGACGCCCATCGGGCGATACTAGGAGCCGCCGCGGCGCACCCGCTCGGTGGCGCGGGTCAGCGCCGGCGATGGCCCGATAACCCACCCCATGACCGAGCACAACGCTCGGGCGGCGGGCTCGCAAACGAGCTTCCCGCCCGCAGGGCCGGGCAGCACTAAGCCGAGCTCAAGGCGCCGCCGCCACGGTACGAGGCTCGCGGCCGCCCCAAAGAGCACGGCGTAGGCCGGTCGCGCGCTGAGCGGTAACGGGAGGCCTGCCAGGAAGCGCACGGCCGAACGGGCCTCGGGGGTCGCGTGGACATGTGGATGGTGGAGGACCCAGGCGTGGAGCGAGTGCGCAGTCGTTAGCGGGGAACGTGCCCCGATGAGCTCTCCGAGACCTGCCATTTCTTCGACGTAACGGTCGGCGTCGCGCGCACTGAGGCCCGGGCCGCAGCTCTGGTAGGCCATGAGGAAGCTTTCCACCTCGACGTGGTGCACCCATGCAAGCAAGTCGGGGTCGTTGGCAGCATAAGGCCTCCCGTCGGGCGCAACGCCTTTCACGTGCTCGTGGACACGCCGCACGGCCGCTACCGCCTCCCGTGCCTGGTCGCTTGACCCAAAGGTCGTAGCGGCTACGTAGGCCACCGTCCGTTGCAAGCGCCCGATCGGGTCCAAACGGTAGTCAGAGTGCTCGACCACGCCCGCGATCGCCAAGGGGTGGAGCGTCTGGACTATGAGAGAACGGATGCCTCCTACGAGCGCCGCCGGGTGCGCGTGCACCTTCCATGCGACGCTGCCTGGCCCGAAGAGGCCAGAGTCCCCATCGCGTCCGATCGCCTCGAGGGTCTCAGGCGGCGCCGAGAACACCCGGTGGACGGACGCGCCAGCCGCAATCCGCAAAAGCTGAGGCGCTGCCACGACAAGGCACCATACGATAAAGGCAACGACCGAGGGGACCGGTCCGCCGTGGCAACGTGCGCACTCCGGCCGAGCAGCCCTCCTCCCGCCCTAGGGACCGCCAAGCCCTAGTCGCGCGCGCGACCCCCGGGGCCAACCTGGGGGGCTGAAGAAGGTACCGAGGGGCCCTCGCCCGAAGGGCGCGCGGTCGTACTCACAAAGCTCCACCGCCCAGCGCCGAAGGTCTTGACATGGCGCGCCAGACGGTGACCGGCAACGCGGATCGCGAAATGGCGGACCGGGCCCACCATGAGCAGCAGGCCCGCGGCATCCCCGAGGAAGCCCGGCACGCAAAGCAGGCAGCCGCCGATCAGCACGACGACGCCGTCGAGGAGGTCCCGAGTCGGGACCTCGCCTCGCGCCAGCCTCTCGCGTGCTCGACCGAGGACTCCCAGCCCGACCCGCCACAAGACGAACGGCCCTAGCGCGCTGGCGGCCACGATGGCTACCACTGCCCATAAGAACCCGATCTGAAGCGCCACGACCACGAAGGCGGCGATCTCGGCAGCGGCGAACAAAAGAAGGCCCAAGAAGAGCACACCGCAGGCTAACGCCTCCCCAAGACAAGCCGTGACGCCGTCTCCGCTGGTTGGGCTCCGCTGGTTGGGCCTCCCCGGACCCAGCAAGGGCCAACGTCGCGAGACAATGAAGGGCGTGGACACAGGCGGCGGCGTTGGGACAGGTGGCGGCGTGGAGACAGCTGGCGGCGTTGGGATCGATGGGGCGGCTTCTTTGTGGCCCGACACCACCGAAACGGTGCCTCGCCGCCCGCGAAAAAGGCGGCGAAGGAGGCTCTTCGTCCTCCTGGGTGGGCTGGCAGCTCTGGCTCTAGTTGTAGTTGCGGGCCCCGCCATCTTCTTCAGCATCGAGGGCCCAGCGCCCAAGCAACTAACGCTGCCCGTAGGCCCTGGTGGGACGGTTGGGCCCGTCAACGGCACCTGGACAGTGACTGGTCCCTCCGAGGTCCAGTACCGGGTGGCCGAGATCTTGTTTGGCCAGCACCACACTGCGGTAGGCAAGACGGAAAAGGTAAAGGGCAGCCTGACGATCAAGGGGGCGACGGTGACGTCGGCGCAGTTCAGCGTCGACATGGCATCCGTCCGAAGTGGCGTTGCCGGGCGCGACTCGCAGTTCTCGGGCTGGATCATGGACACCGCGAGCTACCCGAAGGGCTACTTCACCTTGACAAAGCCGATCGACCTCGGCAAGGTACCGAGCGAGCGGCACATCGTCAACGTAGACGCCATCGGCAAGCTGGTCCTTAGGGGGAAGTCACGGACCGTGAGGTTCCCCTTGCACGCCGAGCGCTACGGCGACGGCCTGGATGTGAACGGTGCGCTCACCATCCACTTCGGGCGCTGGGGTATCCCGAACCCAAGCTTCACGATCACTCGGGTAGCCAACACCGGCACCATCGACATCTTGTTGCACCTCGTCCGAAAGAGCGCCTGAAGAGCCCGGAAGAGCGCCTGGGGGCTCGTTGACGTGCAGCGGGCCGAGGGCATCGTGCCTGCTCTCGCCGTGCAAGGAGTTGAAACTCTCGCTCGTGGGTAACCTGGAACAGGTGGACGAAGCCTGGGCCATCTTCTTATCCCACGGTCGCTGGATGGGATGGAACCTGATGCTGGCGTTCGTCCCCCTGCTACTGGGTGCCCTCCTTTTCCGCCCTGGTAGGCGGCGGAAAGTGGCTTGGTGGTTTGGGCTGTGTGTTTTCATAGCATTCCTGCCCAACGCGCCGTACGTGATGTCAGACCTGGTCCACCTGCCCGCAGATGTACGTGCAGCGCCTTCTATGAAGGTAGTCATCTTCGGCCTCTTGCCCCTCTATTCGGCGTACATCCTGGCGGGGATGGAGGCCTACGTCCTCAGCCTGTCACTGCTGCGCCGTTACCTGCGTTCCATGGGCCTGGTCCGGCTGTACCTACCCGCTGACGTACTGGCTCCTCTCGCTGCCGCAGTGGGCATCTTCTTCGGCCGCGTCTACAGGCTCAACTCCTGGGACCCCCTCCTACAGCCAGACAGGCTGTGGTCGGCAATCACGGCATTGCCAACCCATGCCGCACCGATCCTGGCCGTGGCGGCGTGTACCTTTGTGGCGGGCGAGGCCCTCTGGGCCGCCGACCGCCTGGCTTTCTGGTCTTTTAGGCGGGTCGTCTCGAAGCTTGGCGCAGTGTAAGAGCGACTAGGAGCAGCACCGCCACGGTGCACCCAGCACTCGGTCGCCGTTGGCTCCTTAGGAGCAGCCGCTCGTCGTGCCACACGACGGGCAGGCAAAGCAGCTCCCCGCCCGCTGCATTTGCACGCCGCACTGGTAGCAGTACGGGGCGTCGCTTGACATAGGGCCCGAGGCCGTCGCTCCCACGGCACCGTCAGGCCCACTGGCAGCTGAGCCCGCAGCGTGGTCATGCTCCCCCGGCGCCACCGACCTCCCGTCGCGAAGCTCGACGTCCTCGACCACCTCTTGGAGCAACGGCTCATCGACCGTAGCCGCCTCTTCGACGCCAGGAAGCGTCGGCTGCAGGCGCTCCGTGACCGTCAGGATCCCGAGGTCCACGCGTTCCGCTGGCGTCATGTACTCGACCGCCAGGCGCCGGAATATGTAGTCGACGAGCGACGAAGCAAAGCGCAGTTCAGGGTCGTCGGTCATGCCGGCGGGCTCGAACCGCATATTCGTGAAGTGCTTCACGAATGTCGCTAGGGGCACCCCGTGCTGGAGGCCCATGCTTACCGATATCGCAAACGCGTCCATGATCCCAGCGAGCGTCGAACCCTGCTTCGACACGCTGATAAAGACTTCGCCCGGCCTGCCGTCAGGGAACTCCCCAACCGTCACGTACCCTTCGCAGTCCGCCACACGGAAGGAGAACGTCGACGACTTGCGCCGGCGAGGCATGTGTTCGCGCACCGGCCTTTTTACGACCACGGTCTGCAGCTTGAGCGCCTTCTCCAGCTCGGCCACCTTCTCGGCAAGCTCGGCGTCGTGCACCTCTGCCTCCGAAGCCCCGAACAGTGTCAGGGCCGCACTAGCCCCCTCGGCCTTCTTGGTCATGGCCAATGGTTGGGCCACCTTGCAGTTGTCACGGTAAATGGCGATCGCCTTTACGCCGAGTTGCCAAGCCTCTATGTGGAGCTGCTCCACGTCCTCGATGGTCGCGTCCTCGGGCATATTGACCGTTTTCGAGATCCCACCAGAAATGAACGGCTGCGCTGCGGCCATCATGCGGACATGCCCACGGTAATGGATTGAATTGTCACCCATCGAGCATGCAAAGACGGCGAGATGGTCCTGTGAAAGGTGCGGGGCACCGATGATCGACTTGTGCTCATCGATGTAGGCAGCAATGTCAGCGGTCTGTGCCTCCGAGTAGCCCAGCTTGCGCAAGGCTCTCGGCACAGTCTGGTTGACAATCGACATCGTCCCGCCGCCAACCAACTTCTTGGTCTTGACAAGGCCCAGATCTGGTTCGATACCGGTCGTGTCGCAGTCCATCAGCAAGCCGATCGTCCCGGTAGGAGCCAGCACCGAAGCCTGCGAATTCCGTACCCCATAGTTCTCCGCCGTCTCAACAGCATCGTCCCAGGCCTCCTGCGCGGCCGAGAGTAGCCCCGGCGGCACCAACTCCTCGTCGATCTTCGCGACCTCGCCGCGGTGCATGCGCAAGACGGCGAGCATCGCGTCCTGGTTGTCGTGGAAACCGGCGAACGGGCCCATTCGCGCGGCCGTCCTTGCCGAGACGGTGTACGCATGGCCTGTCATGAGCGCCGTGATCGCACCGGCCCAGGCCCGGCCAGCATCGGAGTCATAGGGCAGGCCCTGCGCCATCAAAAGAGCCCCCAGGTTGGCATAACCGAGGCCGAGCTCCCTGAAACGCCGAGCATTTTCGCCGATCGGCTTCGTCGGGTAGTCGGCATTGCCTACAAGGATCTCCTGTGCCGTAAATACGACCTCAACGGCGGCTTTGAACCCCTCGACATCAAAATTGCCACCTTCGTCCAGGAAGGACAGCAAGTTGAGGCTCGCAAGGTTGCAGGCAGAATTATCGAGGTGAAGGTACTCCGAGCACGGGTTACTTGCATTTATCCGGCCGGTATTTGGTGCTGTATGCCACTTATTTATCGTCGTGTCGAACTGCATGCCTGGGTCGGCACATTCCCATGCAGCCTTGGCGATCTGCCGGAAGAGCTCACGCGCCTTCATAGTCTTCAACACTTCACCTGTGGTGACGGCACGCAGGTACCAATCGTCGTCGCGCAGCACCGCCTGCATGAAATCGTCGCTGACGCGGACGGAATTGTTTGCATTTTGGTACTGGACGGAGTAGCTGTCCTTGCCGTCCAGATCCATGTCAAAACCGGAATCTCGAAGCGCGCGAGCCTTGCGCTCCTCGATCGCCTTGCACCAGATGAAGTCCTCCACGTCCGGGTGGTCGGCATTGAGCACTACCATTTTTGCGGCCCTGCGGGTCTTGCCGCCCGACTTGATCGTCCCGGCGGAGGCGTCGGCACCTCGCATGAAGCTCACCGGCCCAGACGCCGTGCCGCCGCCGCGCAGGCCCTCTTTGGAGGAGCGGATCGTAGACAGGTTTGTCCCAGCCCCCGAGCCGCCCTTGAAAATCTTCCCCTCCTCCACGTACCAGTTGAGTATCGAGTCCATCGAGTCCTCGACCGCGAGGATGAAACACGCGCTGGCCTGCTGGGGCACCCCGTGGACCCCGATGTTGAACCACACGGGGGAGTTGAACGCCGCCCTCTGGTTGACCACGAGCCACTTGAGCTCGGCCTCGAACGCGTCCGCCTCCGCACGGTCCGCGAAGTAGCCGTCCTTTACCCCCCAAGCGGCGATCGTCCCCGCCACGCGGTCAACTACCTGCTTGAGCGACCACTCCCGCTCAGGAGTACCGAGCGTGCCCCGGAAGTACTTCTGGGAGAGGATGTTGGTTGCGTTGACGCTCCAGCCGCTCGGCACCTCGACGCCGGCCTGCTCGAAGGCGACCGCGCCCGTCGCCCAGTTGGTGATGCGAGCGTCCCGCCGCTCCCAGGTCACGCTGTCGTAGGGGTCCGTGCCCGGTGCCGTGAAGTGGCGGCGGAGGCCGATACCGGTCCTCTCTGGGGCGATTGCCATGGCTCCTCCTTGGGTACTCCTAATGGGCGGGCCTCAGTGGTTGCCACCCTCAAAAAGTCGTGGTCAGATACCTCGCCACGTCGTCTACGCCTTCAGATGTAGGTTTAAAACTACAGCACAAGAATTACAACTATGTCAATAGCCTCCGACCAGGAACGGCGGCTAGCACCCGGCCAACCTAGGCAAGCTCGCCTGTGGGGCGAAAGGGGCAAAACTTGTGGATTTCCTGTGGCAGCACGACGCCTGGACGGGGCGGGCAGAGGGTGGGGAGCGCCCGCGATGGCGCATGGCCCGCGCCCCTCGCGCCAACGTAGGATCACGGCGTGGCCCCCTTCTGCCAGCGTGAGCGCCAAGCCCTTTGCGACTTGCTGGTACAGCTCGGCCCGGACGCCCCGACTCTTTGCGAAGGCTGGCGCAGTGCCGACCTGGCTACCCACCTGGTACTCCGCGAGCACCGTCCGGACGCTGTGCCCGGCATGCTCACGAAACGGCCCCCGTTCGGCCCCTGGACCGAACGCCTGCAGAAGGGGATCGAGCGTGCTTTCGGATGGGACGACCTCGTCCAGAGGGTGCGCTCTGGGCCGCCCGCCCTCTTGCGACGCCTGGATCCGCAGTTCAATAGCGTCGAGTTCTTCGTCCACCATGAGGACCTGCGCCGTGCTCAGCCCTCCTGGCGGCCACGGGACCTCACGCCAGCCGACGAGGACATCCTCTGGGCGCGCGCTCGACCACTTGCGCGCTTCGCACGGCGACGGCCATCTCGGCTCGAGCCGACCGGCCGGCCACCTCTCAGCCTCGGCGGTGCCGGGCCGGTGGCAAGCGGTCCCGTAGGCGAGCTCGTCCTCTGGCTGATGGGCCGTGAAGGGGTAGCTCAGGTCAAACTGAGCGAGCGCCAACAAGGCAGTTAGCCCCCAATTGGCCGTTCCCGGCGGTCGCTTAGCCCCCACCGACGGCGAGGTGCCCCCTCGTCGGTGCGAGGCTCACGCCTCGGCGGGGACCGCCCTAAGCGATGGCCTAGTCATGCCGGCCGTCACCCCGGCGTTCGAAGCCGGGGCAGCTCGCGCAGCCGCAGGGTGGAGCGACACCGAGCGTTTGGCATTCCTACCGGCATTCGGGGCCCTGCTGGCACTTGGGGCGCCCGCAACTAGCTCGACCCAGCGGTTGTCTGCGATACGCGCGAGCGCAGAGAGCTGCCGGCGCTCCCTTGTCCTGAAGGGGCGGCCGTCGCGCCCGAGCACTGCCACCAGGCACGCGACCGACATGTCTGCCCAGGCGACGTCGGCCGGCCTCGCAACCCCGCCGCCCTCGGCCGCAACAGCAGCCTGTGCTCCTTTCACGAAAGCAAACAACCAGGCCTCTGGTGGTGTTGTCCCCGTCGAGGCGAGCGGCCTTGGCGCGCCCGGGTCGACCACGGCCGCCCAGTCGGCCTCGAAATCGCGCACGGCGTGTGCCACCAAGGCCTCTAGCAGCTCGGCTGGCTCCTGGCGCTCCACGAGGTAGGCAGCAGTCTCAAGAGCGTCTAGACGAGGGTCGGTCGGGGCCGGCGCCTGGCGGACGTCCTCGACGTCCACGCCGTCAACCTCGTTCATCTCGCTCACCATCAGGTCGAGCAGGTTGGCCTGAGGCAGTTCAACCACGAGCTCGTCGATCGCCCGGCCTCCACCGCGCTCCAAGATGTCAACGCCGATCAGGTCGCCGCGCACCGCGCCGATCCGGCTGGCTACGGCCCCGAGGGCTCCAGGCCGGTCAGGTACCCATACACGCACAACATATGTCGGCATGCGGCCACATTACGATCCGGACATGAACAAGAGGTTTCCATGAGCGCGCCAAAGGGTTAAGGTTCGTTGGCAACTCTCAGGCGCAACGGCCGTGGAGGGACCTAACCGAGCTTTGTGAGTGCCCGGCGAAGGTTGCGCACAGCCTGGGCGATCCGCTGTTCGTTTTCGACCAGGGCGAAGCGGACATAGCCCTCACCACCCGGCCCGAAACCCGACCCGGGCGACGTCGCGACGCGGGCCTCCCTGACCAGGTACTTGGCGAAGTCGAGCGAGCCCATATCCTGGTACGGCTCAGGCACGGCCGCCCAGACGAACATCGTGCCCGCAGGCTTGGCCACCTGCCACCCGATCCGGTTGAGCCCGTCGACCAGCCCGTCGCGCCGCGACCGGTAGATCGCATTGACAGCCAGCGGGTACTCGGGGGCCTCGTTGAGGGCGACGATCGAAGCGATCTGGATCGGTTGGAAGGTGCCGTAGTCGAGGTAGCTCTTCAGCTTTGTGAGCGCCCCGACCACCTCGGAATTGCCAACGGCGAACGCAACTCGCCAGCCCGCCATCGAGTAGCTCTTGGTGAGCGTGTAGAGCTCGACGGCAACGTCCTTGCCGCCAGGCACTTGGAGCACCGAGGGTGGCTCGTAGCCGTCAAAGTAGGTGTCGGAGTAGGCGAAGTCGTGAACGAGCAACACGTCTCGCTCGTGCGCGAACTCGACGAACTTGGCCATCGTCGCTAGGTCCACGCACTCGGTCGTAGGGTTGTGCGGGAAAGATAGGACAGCCACCTTGGGCTTCGGCGACGCGGCTTCCCAAGCGGCCAGGAGGTTGGCGAGGAAGTCCTCCCCTGGGCCAACCCTGACGTGGGACACGGCAGCACCGGCGAAGAGGGGTGCGTAAAGGTGGATCGGGTAGGACGGCGACGGCACAAGGGCAGTATCGCCGGGCCCCACCAGCACCCACATAAGGTGAGAGAGCCCTTCCTTGGCGCCGATCGTGAAGACGACCTCTGTTTCGGGGTCGATCTCGACCCCGAAACGCCGCCCGTAGAGCCTGGACACGGCGAGGCGCAGGTTGGGAATCCCCCGAGAGGACGAGTAGCGGTGGTTGCGGGGGTTGCGGGCAGCCTCCGCGAGCTTGTCGACAGCTACCTGAGGGCTCGGGATGTCTGGGTTGCCGAAGCCGAGGTCGATCACGTCCTCGCCTGCGTGGCGCATCTCGTCTCGAAGCTGGTTGATCGACGCGAACACATAGGGGGGCAGTTCCCCTATTCGTCGGAACTCCACAGCACCTCCTTGCAGGCCTCGTCGGCTGGGTTCGTCGCGGGACCCGCTGTTCCACGCTAGTCAGCCCAGGCCGGCGAAGTGGTGCAAAGCGATACCGAGGGCGACCGCGACGTTCAAAGAGTCGACACCTGGGGCCATCGCCACGCGCGCGAGCCGGCAGCGGGCAAGCACGGCCTGGCTGAGCCCAGGGCCCTCGCCGCCGACTACGACGGCGACCCTCTGGCCGTCGAGCATGGCTGCGACGTCCTGGACCGCCTCCGCCGAGGCCGCCGGCGTTAGCGCGACCACGGCAAAGCCGGAGCTCTCCAAAACTTCGAGCGACGCCGGCCAGGGCTCCAGCCGGGCAAAGGGCACACGCAGGGCTTGGCCGACCGAGACGCGGATGCTGCGGCGGTAGAGGGGATCCGCACAAGTCGGGTCCAAGAAAACAGAGCCCGCGCCGAAAGCAGCCGCGTTGCGGAATACGGCCCCAAGGTTCTCCTGGTCACTGACAGCCTCGACCACGACTACCAGGCGCGAGGCCGCGAGCAAGTGCTCCGGTGAAGCCAGGGGGAGGCGCCGGCCGAGCCCGAGGAGCCCGCGGTGCACGTCGAAGCCCGCAACACGAGCCATGACCTGGTCCTCAACGACATAGACATGAGTCTCGGGCGAGATGCGCAGGCCAGCCAGCACCCCGAGGCGCCGGCGAATGACCAGCACAGATTCGAGCGGGTAGGGAGACTCGAGGGCTACCTCCAACGCGAAGCGTCCCTCAAGGACGAAATACCCGCCGGCCAGCTCTGCCCTGCGGCGCAGGGCGGAGTCCTTAAGGTCACGGTAAGGAAAGAGGCGTGGGTCATCCGGAGAAGTGACCTCTTGCGGATCTGGCCGGTCTGTTTGGGCCTTCACTCCTCAGCTCGTGCCCGCAGCTCACGGAGAGCGGTGTAGGTGATACGACCCTCCGCCCGACGCTTGACGAAGACGGGGAGGGGCACCTTCAGCTCGACGACGAGGTGGTAAGTGACGTCCGCCGACCCGTCGTCTGTGGGGTAGATCTCGTAGCTCCCGTCTAGGCGTCGCGTCACGTCGCCGTCCACCTGGCACCACGACAGCCTCGACGGGGCGCTGGTGTAGTCGTAGCTCAAGGTGTAAGACGTGCTACGCCCGAACGCCGCCGCGCGGAACGCTACCCGCACCGGCCGTCCCTGATCGTCGCGCTCCTCGACGGAAACCGCCTTTATGTCACTCGCCCACTCCGGGTAGCGCTCGAAGTCGATGAGCACCTTGTAGCAATGGTCGGGGCTAGCCCTGATGACCATCCTTTCGGTTACCTGCTCTTCCATAGTGGCACCTCCCCACCAGAGACTCGACCGACGAATTTAGGCGCCAGCATCTGGGCTCCGGTGACCCAATGGGCGGGGGGCCTGCCCAGGCGGCGCAGCCAATTCCGAAAGAGCCTCAGCCAGGCGCAGGGCGAGGACGTCGTAAGAGAGCTCCCGCTCTGCGCGCCGGCGGCCTGCCTCGCCCATCCGGCGAGCGAGCGCTGGCTTCGTCAGGACTTGGACGAGGGCTTCGGCCACGCCGTCAGCCTCTGCGGCGCGCCCATGCGACAGCGCGAACCTCCCGGTCTTCGCTTTCACTGCTGGCCTCACGACGAAACCCGTCTCACCGTCCACGACGGCCTCGCTCACTCCACCGCCCTCGATGGTTATGCACGGGACCCCAGAAGAGGCCGCCTCGACGAGCACCGCACCGAAGCCCTCCTGTTCGAGGCCACCCCAGCGTGATCGGCTGCAGAGGGCAAAGCAGTCGGAGGACGCGTAAAACTCTGGGAGCTCGGCGTCTGTGAGCTCGCCGAGCAGCTTGACCGGCACCGTGGACGCCGCCGCCAGCCGTTCTAGGCGCCCGCGGTCGCGACCGTCCCCTGCAATTGCCACCGAAAGACCCGGGATCCGGCTCGACGCGCGTCCCGCAGCTTCGATCAGAGTGTCCATACCCTTCCTCGGCACGAGGCGGCTGACGCTCACGACGAGTGGCCCGCGCGCGGCCAGGCCGAAGCGCGCCCTCGCGGCCAAGCGGTCAATGCGAGCCAGAGGGTGGAAGCGCTCAGTGTCAACGCCGGGAGGAATGCGTACCGAGGGAGGTCCGGCGGAGCCGGAGGCGTCGATGCCCTCTCCCACTGGGCCCTCTCCCACTGGGCCCTCTCCCACTGGGCCCTCTCCCACTGGGCCCCCTCCCCGTACCTCTCCTGACGGTACGTCTCCTTTTGGCACTTCGCCTTTTGGTACTTCTTTTGGTACTTCGCCGCTTCGCGCCGCCTTCCCGCCGCCCCGTATCGCACGGCGCGCCTCGGCTTCAGGGTAGCCACCAGCTGCGATCCAGAGCGACGCGCTTGAGAGCGCCCGGACAAGGAGCTGGCGGCTCACAGGCAGGCGGCCGGGGACGGTGACCTCGGCTCCATGTAGGACGAGGGCGTAAGGCAGGCCGAGGTGTGGCCCGAGGAGCCCGAGGGGCAGCGCAGGGTCGATCACGACGGCCTCCGCGCCGAACGTGCCGGCAAGCCGGCGGACCTTGCGAGCAAGGTGGGGGTTGGGGAGGAGCACCGGCTCACGGGACCGGATGACCCGGAACTTCTGTTGCGCATCCCACCAGTCGCTCTCGTCACGTGAGGCCGTGAGCACCGTCACGTCATCGGGTGGCAGACGACGCCAGAGCTCCCAGAGGTACGACTGGATGCCCCCTACCTTCGGGGGGAAGTCATTGGTGAGCAGGATGTGGCGCACTTAGACATAAGTTCTAGCCGGAACAGGGCCGGCCGCACTAGGTTCGCACACAGTGGTGACAGCTTTCGTCTTGATCGACGCGGCACCGTCGAGGGTGTCTGACCTAGCCGAGGAAGTCGCGGCCGTCGAAGGCGTGGCGGAGTCGTACTCCGTCGCAGGCCAAGCCGACATCGTCGCCGTCGTCAGGGTCAAGCGGCTCGAGGAGCTGGCTGATGTCGTTACCGGCCGGTTGCACCGCCTAGAGGGGGTGGAGGACACAAAGACGTTGGTGGCCTTCCAGTCCTACAGCAGGAAAGACCTCGAAGCCATGTGGGAGCTCGGCACCGACCCAAGGCCATAGCCCGCTCACGTCCGCTCTTTCTTGGACAGCGCGGCGAGGCGGTCCAGGCAACGGAGCGCCCTCCCGCTGTCCAGGGCCTCGGCGGCGCGGGCCAGCCCGTCGGCAAGGTCGGCCGCTGCCCCGGCCACGACGAGTGCCCCGGCCGCGTTGAGCACGACGATGTCACGGTGCGGCCCTTCCTCCCCGCCGAGCACCCTGCGCGCCGCCTCGGCGTTGTGCACTGGACCTCCCCCGGCCAGCGCCTGAACGCCCGCCGGCGCGATCCCGAGCTCACCTGGATCCACGTAGAACTCGCGCAGGGGACTGGCGCCAGCGTCGCCGCGCCGCCACTCGACGACGCGCGAGCGGGCCCCGATGGAGAGCTCGTCCAAGCCGTCGTCGCCGTGGACGACCCACGCCCTTTGCGCTCCGGCCGAGCCGAGCACCGCGGCGAGCGTCCCGGCTACGCGGCCGTCGCCAACACCCACAAGCTGGTGGGGGGCGCGGCCCGGGTTCGCGAGGGGCCCGAGCAGGTTGATGGCGGTCGGGACACCTAGCTCTGCTCGGGTCGGCCCGACATGGCGCATGGCGGGGTGGTAACGGGGTGCAAAACAAAACCCGATGCCGACCTCTTCGATGCAGCGAGCGACGGAGCTTGGGGGCAGCGCGATCTCGACCCCGAGGGCCTCCAGGACGTCGGCCGAACCGGTGCGCGAGGAGGCGGCCCGACCACCGTGCTTGCACACCGGCACACCCGCGCTCGCGACGACGAAGGCGGCGATCGTGGAGATGTTGATCGTCCCCGCCCTGTCCCCACCCGTGCCGCACGTATCCACCAGCCGCCCTGCGATCTCAGGCGGGAGCGGGAGGGTCTCGGCCACCTCTAACATCGCGGAGAGCATGCCCGCGAGCTCATCCGCCGTCTCGCCCTTGCAACGGAGCCCGAAGATAAACGCGGCCATCTGGGACGGGGTCGCGGCACCCTCCAGGATCTCTCCCATGGCAGCAGCCGCCTCATCGGGCAAAAGGTCCTCGCGCGCCGCAAGCTTGGCGAGCACCGGAGGCCAACCAGCGAAGCTTTCGCGGCCGCGACGGGGCGTTCCAGCCACTTCTTCCACGCACAAAAGGTAGCCAAAACGAGCCGGCTGCCGGCCGGCATTTCGGCGGCTGCTAACGTCCACGCCCTATCAGCATCCTTGTGGTCGACATCGGAAGCAGCGCGGTACGGGGAAGCGTCGTGCGCCCCGACGGGACCATCACGGCCCGCCGGCAGCGTCCTTTCGCCACCCGACGTCCCGCGCCCGGCCTCGTTGAGCTCGACGCCGGTGCCCTTGCCAGGGATATCCTCGCCGTCGCACATTCGTGCCTCGACGAGGCCGGAGCCGTCGAGGGCGTGGGCGTCACCAACCAGAGAGGTACGACGGTGCTCTGGGACACTTCTGGCGAGCCCGTAGGGCCAGCGCTCAGCTGGCAAGACTTGCGGACTGCGGGCATGTGCCTCGAACTGCAAGCGGAAGGGCTCCGCCTCTCCCCGAGCGAGTCGGCCACCAAGCTCGCCTGGATGCTAGACACGTACGACCCCGGCCGCGAGCGCGGGCTCCGCTTCGGCACCCTGGATACGTGGGCGGTGTGGACGCTCTCGGGGGGGCAGGCACACGTCACCGACCCCGGCAACGCCGGCGTGAGCGGCCTCCTGCCGACCGAGGACATGCTCGCCGGAAGGGCAGGGCTGGCCTGGGACAAGTCCAGGCTCGAGCGCTTCCGCATCCCCGAGAGCGCGATGCCTGCAATCGTGCCCTCGTCCGGGGAAGTGGCGCTCGCTTCGGCGCTCCCCGGCAGGCCACCCATCTGCGGCCTAGCCGGCGACCAACAGGCATCCCTGATCGGCCAAGGGTGCGTCAGGCCAGGCGACGCCAAGGCAACCTTCGGCACGGGGGCCTTCCTCGACGTCAACATCGGCGCAGCTCCGCCACCCTTCGGGGCCTCAGGCAAAAGCGGGGCGCAGGGCTGCCTCCCGGTCCTTGCCTGGGATCTGGGTGGGCAGCTCACTTGGGGCGTTGAGGCTCTGATGCTCACCGCTGGCTCGTGCCTGTCGTGGCTCGTCGACGACGTCGGGCTGCTTTCGGGCCCTGCCGAGTCGGCGGAGGTGGCATCGCGCTGCGAAGACACAGGAGAAGTTTGGTTCGTGCCTGCCCTGATCGGCCTCGCCACGCCGCAGTGGGACCTGGGCGCGCGGTCACTCTTCATTGGCATGAGCCCCGGTACCGGCCGGCCCGAACTGGTGAGGGCGGTCCTGCGAGGCATCGCCCACCGAGGCGCCGACCTGCTCGAGGCGGCAGAGGCCGACTCGGGCCTCGAAGTACCCCGCCTTCGCGCTGACGGGGGCATGACCGCCAATCCCGTGTTCGTGCAAGAGCTCGCCGACGCCTGCGCGCGACCAGTGGAAATTTCTGCCGAGCTCGAGGCGACCTCGCTCGGTGCCGGTTTTCTCGCCGGGCTATCGACGGGCACCTGGTCCAACGAGCAAGATATCGCGCGGCTCGCGCGGCCTAGTTCCGTCGTCGAACCCACAGGGCCCGACCGCCGGCCGCGCTGGAAAGACGCTTCCCGGCGCGCCATGCGATGGCTACCCGAACTTTCAGAGCTCAGCTTTTAGCGAGGCCCGGCACGGCATTTGCCGCGTTGACCGAATTGCCCGTTTTGTCCTAAGGTGCCAGTCAATTAACCACCCGTTCGGGTCATTGGCAATGCCCTGAAGCTGCCGATAAGGTCAGCAGTGCATTAGGTAATAACGACGTCAGGCGCGGCGCGCCTTCTTCGGTGCACCGCTGGGTTTCCGATCAAATTTCCCAAATTGCTGCAAGCAGGAGGTTGTTGTGTCGCGCGTGGAAGGGTGCCGCCGGGCGGGCGGGCTCGTAGCTGCTCTTGCCGCATTCGCACTCGTGCCAGCCGCGCCCGCGGTGAGTGCGCAAACTTCCACGTCGAGCGTCTACACGACGACAACGCTCACAAGCGCGACGTCAGCCACCTCTGCTACGGGCGCAAGCCCTACCGGGGCCGCTGTGACCACGACCGTCCCGGGCCAAACGACCGTCCCGGGCCAAACGACCGTCCCGGGCCAAACGACCGTCCCGGGCCAAACGACCGTCCCGGGCCAAACGACCGTCCCGGGCCAAACGACCACGGGCCTCGCGCCCACCGCGACGCCGTCGCTCATGACGCCTGGGTACTGGGTGACAACCAATGCCGGGTCAGTAGCGGCGTTTGGGGGCTCGGGGTACTACGGGTCTCTCGGCAAGGGGCTTGAGCAACCGATCGTGGCGATCTCAGCGGCATCGGGCGGCAAGGGCTACTGGCTCGCCGACGCCCAGGGCACCGTTTTTTCGGTCGGTGATGCCCCTAGCCTCGGTTCGCTACCGCCTGGCACGCTCGGTGACGCTGAGAAGGTCGTCGCCATGGCCGCCACGCAGGACGGGGCCGGGTACTGGCTGGTCACATCGAAAGGGGGCGTGTACGCGTTCGGGGATGCCTCCTACCACGGCTCGGCTGCAGATCTCGAGCTCCGATCGCCGATCGTCGGCATGGCCCCCGCGCCCGATGGGAGAGGGTATTGGCTAGTGGCGGCCGACGGAGGCGTCTTCGCGTATGGCGACGCGCACTTCCGCGGCTCCCTTTCGGCGCCCGGGCTGTCGGTGACAGCGGTTGGTATCGCTCCTACCGCCGACGGGCAGGGTTACTGGGTGGCAACGTCAACGGGCGCCGTGTACGCCTTTGGCGACGCTTCCAGCTTCTCTGGCGCTCAGCCAGCGGGCTTTTCTTCGGCGGTCGTAGCGATCACCGCCGACCCCTCGGGGGATGGCTACTGGCTCCTCTCCTCCGACGGAGTCGTCATGGGGTCAGGCAACGCGCCCTACCGCGGCGACGGGCTCGGCACGCTCCCCTACGGGCAAAAGGTTGAGGCCATGGCCGCCGGACCCGGCACGGGCACTGGAGCGGAGAGCGCCGGCGCCTTCGGGCCCGACTCACCGTCCAAATCGCTAGCCCCGAGCACGACCACCACGACCACCACGACCGCCACGACCACCACGACCGCCACGACCACTACGGCCAAGCCGACCACGACAACCACGCCCAAGCCGACCACGACAACCACGCCCAAGGCGACCACGACGACTACGGCTTCCAAGCCGAAGGCCAAACCTAAACCCAAGGTGCCGGTCACGACGACGACCACACCCAAATCGCTAGTGGGGACGGAGAGCTACCCGTCGGGGGCCCGCGGCTATGACGTGTCCTGGCCGCAGTGCGGACGCCCGCTCCCGCCAAGGGCCAAGGTCGCGGTCGTTGGCGTCAACGGAGGATGGGCATTCACCGGCAACCCGTGCTTCAGCCGTGAAGCCCGCTGGGCAGGGGGCAACCTGACCACCTATATCAACCTGAACTCGCCGCGCGGCTCGAAGGCCAAGGATTGGAGCAACGGGCCAGCGGGCAAGTGCGCGCGCGGCAACCTCTCGTGCCAGTCCTACAACTACGGCTACAACACGGCCAAGTTCTCTGTGCGCTCGGCACGCGCCCGCGGCGCGATCAGCCAGACCTGGTGGCTAGACGTCGAAACAGGCCCCAACTGGTCGGCCTCTCAAATCGCCAATGCCCGGCTGGTGGCCGGCGCCATCGCCGCCCTGCGCTCGCTCCACCTGCACGTTGCCGTCTATTCGACGACCTACATGTGGGACCTGATCACCGGGGGTTACGTGCCCGGCACGAGTGCCTGGTACCCCACCGGCATAGCAACGCCGCACCCCAGCCAGTGGTGCAGGTCGAAGAGCTTCGCCGGAGGGCCAGTGAGCCTCGTCCAGCTTGCTGCTGGCCGCTACGACGGCGACTACTCCTGCTGAGGCGAGGCTCCTGCTGAGGCGAGGCCCCCGGCCGTCACTTCCTCCAAGGGCTCTCCGACCGGTGGCAACGCATGGGACGCTTGCTCGCGAGCGCGCCTTGAAGAGCCGGGCAAGGTCGCCTCGCGCCAAGCCTGGCACGGCCTCCCTGGCCGCGAACACCTCAGGGCTGGTCTAATGGGCTGCGTGGGACGCCTGCGACGAGCTCTGCCGGTAGCCGCTCTGGCTGCTGCGCTCTCGGCGACCTTGGCCGCTTGCGGTGGAGGGAGCCATCCACCAGAGGCAGCAGCGAGCTCGACCACCGCCCCTCCCACTGGCAGCGCGCCTGCTGCGCGGACAACTGGCACCACCACGCCGACGACGGCAGCCACCACGACCACAAGGGCAACCACGACCACTACTGCCGCCACGAGCACGACCGCCACCACCACGACCACGACCACAACAGCGCCCGCTCGCTCTGCGTCGTCGGGCTTCCCCACAATCGTGAACCAGGCGATGCAGGTACTCCAACCGCCCGCCTCAGGCATGGAAGCGCCAAAGACGCTCCCCCCAACGAAGCTCTCCGTCTCGGCCGAGGCCAACAAGAGCCTCGACGGGAGCTATTCGGTGACCCTCATCGCGACGGCCAGCCCCGAGCCGGTGAACAGCCCTGACCTCGGGCCCGCCGCCGCGAACCCGAGCTCCGACCTCGGCACGTTCTCGACTACCCCAGTCGCCTCCGGCGGCGCTGCCGCTACCTACCTTCAGTCGGCGCTGAGCAACTGTGATGGGCACGAGCAGCCCGTGAGACTGACTGGCACGGCGAGCACGACGGCCACCACGTGCTCGACGGCACAGGGGCCAGCCGTCGTCTGGGACGTGGGCAGCTGGAAGGTGCAGGTGCTCGACGAGGGGGGGACGGCCGTCCCGTCCGCGCAGGCTGCGATGCTTGCCGGCTGGCTTGCCGCCCACAGCCTTCCCAAGGCGAACCGGGGCGTCGTCGCGATAACGGTGCCGGGTAGCCCTCAGGCGGGCACTGCCACCACCTCGGCCGTCATTTGGTACCTAGGGGCAGACATCTATCAGGTGAGCGCCCCGCGGGGCGAGCTGGCGGCCCTCGACCTTGCCGCTTCTATGCGACCCTGGCCCGCGGTCACGGGGTAGCCATGGGACGAGAGAGACGCCTCAAACGCCCCCGGGAGACGGTCCTGGCGGCGGGGAAACGGACCGTGCGGCGACTAGCGCGGCATCAAGCTGGCGGTCGGCCCGGTCGGCTCGGCGCTGCTCCTCACGCGCCCACTCAATGAAGAGGTAGGTGAGCGCGCTCACGACGAAAAGGACGCCGAGGGCCCAGAGGACGTTGGCGCCCTGGTGGGTATCGGCGAGGGTGTTACCACCCGGGTAGAGCGGGGATGAGGCCGCGGCAATGTCCACGCCAAGGAAACCAATGAAGGGCACGGAGGCGAACACGAGCGCGAAGCGCCATCCGAACCCGATGGCTCGAGGCAGGGCGTCGCGGCCGACGATCGCCCACCACATGAAACCGCTCGAGACCAATAGCTGCAGTTGGGCGTAGGCCAAGAGGACCGGATGGTGCTCCGACGTTGCGTAGATCGGCGTGAGCAGGTACACGTACAGCGTGGCGAACGTGCACACAAAACCCGTCGCGGGGTGTAGGACCAACCTCGCCGACCTGCTGTGCAGGAAGCGGACAAGACCTCGACCAGCAACTCCCCTACTAGTCAGGAGCACGAGCCGCAAAGGCGAACCGGCAGCCAAGAGCGGCGGGACGACATAGACGAGGAGAAGGAGCTGGACCGTGTGGGTGGTGAAGTTGTCCCTCTGGTAGTGATTGATCCCGCCGTCAAATACATATGCCAGGACGAGCACGCCAACCACGAACGAGGCGGTCGTGTAGGGAGACCATTTCCTCGTCGTTGCCGCGCCTGCCTCGCGGGCAAACGCCAACCTGCGGACGGCCGTCGCATACCACGCTAGCGATGCCAAGGAGAGAGCCACGGCCAAAAGGCCAACCCAGCCCGCTTGCCAGTGGAAGAGCAAGACGATCGTCTTCGGGTCGGGCGACTTGGGCTCAGGCATCTTTCGGAGTGCCCTCAGTGCTCCTCAGGCTCGCCTGAGGCGTCGGCGGCAACCGAAGCTTCGCGGCCACACGGGCACCGTCAACCGCGCCGCGCTCTCTTGCAGCCGGTGCCGGTCCGTTGGATGGGTTCGCGTGCCGACGCCGGCCCGTGAGCAGAGCCCAGAGGACCGCCGCCGGCGCAGGCGGAGCGTCTGGCCCGAGCGCGAGCTGTGCCGCAACCCGCCTCACGACCCTGCGCTCCATGTAGAAAGCAAGCAACGGCAGGAAGCCCGAGCAGACCATGCCAAGCAACTGCTCGACTCTGAAGCGCGCCCGGCTGGCGAGATCCAGGCATGTGATTAGGTAGATCATGTAAAAGATGCCGTGCGCGACACCCACGATCTCGACCACCGCGGTCCAAGGCCACTTGTTGTGGCCGATCAACTGGAGCGGTATGCCGACGAAGCACAAGACGGCGAGCCCTGTGCCCACGATCAACACCATCACGCGGTAGCGCTTCAAGGCGCCCTCCAGCCCTCCGAGGGGGGCACGCTGGCCCTGCCCGGTGACAACCGGCCCAGTAGCAGCCTGTTCGGTCAAGACAGTGCCGTCCCACCGCCGGCACCAGGCAGCTCAGGCTGCACCTCTGAGGGTAGCCCTCGCGGGTTGGCCCAGGTCTTCTTGGCTTTACCCCCGGCAAGCGACTGGAGGTAGCCGTTGTACGCGACGAGCTCAGGGCTCTCGAGCGCCCGGTCCCAGGCCACCTGCGGGCCCTCGGAGTTGTCCTGGTGATAGAGCCATGACTTGCGCTCCTTGGCTGGGTGATCGTGATCAAGCAAGTGCCCGGCTTGCCCGTCGTGGACGAGCTGCCACCACGCGACCAGCCCGAGCACGGCGAAGAAGGGCCACTCGACGGAGTAGAGGTAGGAGAGCAGGTTGCCCGAGAGGGCGCGGTGCACCTGCCACCAACCGGCAAACAAGCACCCCGGTACGACAGTCACCAGCAGGAAGTGCAGGAAAAACGCCCGGCGGGAGAACCAGCGCTCACGCATCTTGGGCCCATCTTAGGCCGACCCTTGGAGACCCCGACGCGCGGGGCATCGACCAGGTCGAAGGTTCAGGCGGCCTTCACGGCGGCTACCAGCTTGGCCAGCGAGTCCTTGGCGTCGCCGAAAAGCATGATCGTCTTCGGGTCGTAGAACAGGTCGTTCTCGACCCCGGAGAACCCGGCGCGCATGCTCCGCTTCAAAAAGACCACGTGCTCGGCCCGGTCGACGTCCAAGATGGGCATCCCGTATATGGGGCTCGAGGGAGCATCCCTCGCCGCTGGGTTGACCACGTCGTTGGCCCCGACGACCAGGGCTACATCCGTGGTAGGCAGCTCGCCGTTGGCCTGGTCCATCTCCTCTAGCTCTTCGTAAGGGACGTTCGCCTCCGCAAGCAGCACGTTCATGTGACCAGGCATCCGGCCCGCGACCGGATGGATGCCATAGGTCACCCTAACGCCGCGCGCCTCGAGCGCCTTGGCCAGCTCAACGATGGTCTGCTGGGCCTGGGCCACCGCGAGGCCATAGCCCGGCACCATCATCACCCGGCGCGAGTAAGCGAGCAACGTAGCGATGTCGGCCGCGTCACCAGAGCGGTAGCTGCGGTCACCGCCACCAGAGCCTGCCGCACCGGCCGTCTGCACCGAGCCTACGGCGGCGAACAGGATGTTTGGCAGGGAGCGGCCCATCGCGTCACTCATCAACTTGGTGAGCAGGCTCCCCGAAGCTCCGACGAGGGTCCCAGCGACGATGAGGACGATGTTGTTGAGCGCGAACCCGTCGGCAGCGACTGCTAGACCGGTAAAGGCGTTCAAGAGCGAGATCAATACCGGCGTGTCCGCCCCGCCGATCGGGAGTACGATGCCGACCCCCACGGCCAGGGCAGCGAGCGCGGTCAAAAGTAGCCAGAGGTCGCGCGGGTCGGCGACGGTCGCGACGGCTGCGCCAACAACGATCACGAGGACCACGCCATTTACCAATTGCTGGCCCTTGTAGGTGACCGGGGTGCCCGTCATTATGCCCTGCAACTTCGCGAATGCGAACATGCTCCCTGAGAACGAGATACACCCGATCGCTACGCCGAATATCACCTCGACGGCCTGCGACGGCCCGATCCCCAACGCGGAGTCGTGCAAGAACTCGACCGTGGTCACGGTCGCGGCAGCACCACCACCCACGCCGTTGAAGATCGCGACCATCTGGGGGATAGCCGTCATCTGTATAAACCTGGCTGAGGGCACGGCGATGGCTGCCCCCGCCACGAAAGCCACTGCGATGACCCAGTCGTGGCTAGCCCTTTGGGCCACCCACGTAATCGCCGCAGCTATCACCATGCCGGCGATACCTATCCACATGCCGTAGCGCGCATGCTTGGGCGAGGAGAGCGCCTTCAGGGCGAGAATAAAGAGCACTGCGGCCAGGAGGTACAGCCATGTGAAAGTATGCGGGGAGACGGCCACTGCCAGGTAGGCGCTCATTTGCTCGCGGCTCCTGCCCCGCCGGAGTTTTCAGCCCCGATTTTTTCCGACACGGGCTTTCCTGCCACCGCATGCCCGCTGCCAGGCCCTCCTGCCCCCACCTCTTTGGCATCTGGTTGTTTGGCCTCGCCACCACCAGGCCTGCCAGGCTGGCGGCCCTTGAACATGCCGAGCATGCGGTCGGTCACGACGGCGCCCCCGACGATATTGCCAGTGGCAAGGAAGACGGCCACCGCGGCTAGCGCCGTTTGGAGCGTCCCGTGTGCATAACCGGCGACGACCATGGCACCAGCGAGGATGATCCCGTGAATCGCATTGCTCCCAGACATGAGCGGCGTGTGCAGGATCGAAGGCACCTTCGAGATGACCTCATAACCGACAAAGCCGGCCAAGACGAAGATGACCACTAGCGTAACGGAGTCGTTGATCACTGCTCGGCCTCCAGGGCAGCTCGGGTGGGCTCATGGTGGACCGCGCCTGCGACTGTGACGAGGCTCTTGTCAACTATCTCGTCCGAGAAGTCCGGCGCCAGCCGGCCCTCCTTTACGAGCAGCCCCACCAAAGAGCTCACGTTCCTCGCGTAGAGGAGGCTCGCGTGCGCGGGCAAAGACGTCGCGAGGTCGCCTGCACCGATCACCCGCACCCCGCCGTGGTCGACCAATTCGCCATCGACGGTGAGCTCGCAATTGCCACCTGTCCTGGCTGCAAGGTCCACGACCACCGAACCCGGCTTCATTGCCTCAACCATCGCCTTGGTGACGAGGACGGGAGCCCTCCGACCCGGTATTGCGGCGGTAGTGATAACGACATCCGAGGCAGCCACGTGAGTGGCGATCATTTCTTGCTGGCGCGCTTGGAAATCCTCCGATTGAGCAGCCGCATAACCGCCTTGGCCCTCTTGGGCCTCCAGCGCGAGCTCCAAGAAGGTCGCGCCCACGCTCTTTACTTCTTCTTTTGCAGCGCTACGCACGTCGTAGGCACTCACTACTGCACCTAGCCGGCGAGCCGTGGCGATGGCCTGGAGCCCCGCAACGCCCGCCCCCATGACCAGGCAGCGCGCCGGGGGCACCGTGCCCGCGGCCGTCATGAGGAGCGGGAAAAACTTGACCAACTGAGTGGCGCCAAGTAATGCCGCACGATAACCGGCCACCGTGGCCTGCGAAGAAAGGGCATCCATCGGCTGCGCCCTACTGGTCCGAGGCACGAGCTCGAAGCTATAAGAAGTGACCTTGCGCCTTGCTAGCGCCGCCACCACGTCCAAAAAGGTGCCCGGCGCAAGGAAAGAGAGCAACGACGACCCCTCAGGGAACAGCTCGACCTCTTCCAAGGTAGGCGGCTGGACCTTGGCGACCAAGTCGGCCGACCCATAGAGCTCGTCGGTCGCGCTTATAAGGGTCGCCCCTGATGCCTCGTACTCGGCGTCGGTATAAAGAGCTGCCTCACCCGCCCCCCGCTGTACCAGGACCTCGACGCCACTAAGACGAGATAGTTCCGCAGGGACGAGCGAGACACGAGTTTCTCCACTCCTTGTCTCTTTTGGCACAGCCAGCTTCACGGGGCCTCCCTATTGACAATGGGTGACCCTACATCATGGGCTACGTTACGCACTATGGCCTTCCGGCCCGCTTAGCGGGTCTTTCGACCCTGCTATCGCCGCCGGCCGCCCTTCTGTGCCGCGTCGTAGGCGGCCCTCACTTCGCCAGGTATACGACCTCGGTCGCCCACCGCATAACCCTGCGCGCGCGCCCATTCGCGGATCTCGGCTTGAGATTCACCGCGCGCCGCGGCCGCCGGGCTCGTGGAACGGCTGCTCCTCCCGCCCCCGGCCACGCGGCGCCGGCTACGACCACCGCGGCCGACCGTGTGGCCAGCGTTCGCAAAACCTTCCAATGTGTTCTTCACCTCGTCGAGGTGCTTCTTACAAAGGTCAAGGGTGTATGTCTTGCCGCCATAGGCGAACGATATCGAATCAGAGGCGCTTACATCGCCATCCTCCAGGTCGCAAGTAACGACGACTTGCGTGATCCGGGCCACTGCTAAACCCCTTTCGGTTTGCTCTTGCCGCACACCTGCGCGCGGGCACCAAAAGCAAGGCTACTCGACCGCGCGGGCAATTACAATTCTCAGGCCTTAGCCGGCTTTGTGGTGGGCGCTGCGGGCCTCGGTCCCGCGACCTTCGCCTTGTAAGGGCGACGCTCTTCCAACTGAGCTAAGCGCCCAGGCGTCACATAGTAGCGCGAACCGACGCCTGGGTGCATAGACGCGCTTAAGCGCTCTTCCTCTCTTGTCGCGAGCGAACGATAGCCGGAGGCGCCGTGGCAGTAGCGACGGGGGACTTGCGGGGCCGGCCCCGCTTGCGCTTGAAGGCCACGACGTGGCCCTCGACGAACAGCTGGCCTCCCCAAACGCCAGCCGGTTCTCGCCTTGCCAAAGCGCCCTGGAGGCAAGAGCGCTCCAGGTTGCAGCCGGCACAGATTGCCTTGGCGAGCTCGATATCCACAATCTCATCGGAAAAGAAAACTGCGGTGAGCGATCCAGAGCCGTCCCGGCAGGCGGCGTCCTGCCAGTCGGGTGCCAGCCCCTCACCGATGTCGTCGTTCAAGTCGTCGTCGCTGCCGTCCCAGCTGTAGGCGAACATCTTCTCTGACTTTCCTTTCGGTTACTCGTTGTATCTAGTTGCGCTGTTCCGGTGCTCCAGGGAAAAAAAGAGGCCGCCGGGGTGTACCCCGGCGGCCTCTTGAGCCTCGCTGCGATCTGAGGGTCAACTCGGTAATCGCTCGCTTTGGCTCGTCAGCCGCACGGGGTTGCAGTACCACTTGGACATAAAGGAATCGGCAGGCAGGGGTCGGATGAGGCCGCTGGCGCCAGCGTGGACAGCTGCCACCGGGTACGGCCGCCGCAAGGAAAGGCGGCCCACGCGACCCGTGCGCGCCACAGACAGCCCTCGTGCTTGGTCCTTGATCACAGTGCTGTCCTCCTCTCGGGCGCGCGCTCTACTGCTCCACTACCATCGCAGCATGTTGGTCCGGCGAAGTCAACCTATTTTTTTCCTGTCGCCAGCAAGCAAGGACAAGCGGGCCGCGAGCAGCTCGCTGGCCAGCGGGGCCGTCCCCGCGCCAACCACGGCACGGCGCTCGCCAGGGACACGAATGACCAGCTCACGCCCATAGAGATCGGTGATGGTGGCTCCCGCCTCTAAGCACACGAACATGCCTCCCAGGTAGTCCCAGGGCGCGAGCCCGTCGGCGCTGCAGTCGACGAAGCCGTCGAGTGCGCCCCGGGCGACGGCACACAGGTCGAGAGCAGCAGCGCCGAAGGAGCGGTACTGGGCCCACCCGAGGTGTCGTGACGGGTACCCGTTGAAGCCGATGATCGAGCCAGCGACTTTGGTCGCGCGACTAGGCGCAATGGCCTCGCCATTACACCGAGCCCCTCTCCCTCTCTCCGCCTCGAAGCGTTCCCCGGTGCTCGGGTTTACGACCACGGCGGCGAGAGGGCCAGCCGAGTCCAGGGCACAGAGGCTCACCGCCCACCACCCCAGGTGGCGGGAAGCATTGGTCGACCCGTCGACCGGGTCCACCACGACCAGGACGCGCCGGTCCGCTCCGTGGAGGCCCGACTCCTCGGAGAACACGCCCAGGCCGGCCGCTTCGAGCACCCCGAGCGCCGCCGCGTCAGCTACGGCGTCATGGTGGTACTCACCGTCGCGCCGACCGGTAAGACCCCAATCCCGCTGGCCGGCCAGCACTTCCACGACGGCCCCGGCGGCCTCTCGGAGCACATGGATCACATCGCGTGCCATGCCCCACCACCCAAAGCTGCAGAACCCACAGGAAGGGTGCCCCGGCCATGCCAGGTACTAGTAGCTTGTTGACAATGGCCGTCATCGACGTGGCCGGGTATGTCGCCGAGCTGAAAGACCACGCCGTGGACCACGGCTTCCATGTCCACGACGAAAGGCACCTTGTCGAAACCTACTCTCTCCACCAGGCGTGGGAGGTCGACCTGCACCCCGAGGATGCCTGCAACGGCCCGCTCGACCTCCATCTCGCGCTAGAGGTCGACCCGAGGGTGCTGCTCAGCTTCGAAGACGCCGTCGAAGAGCTGCCCGAAGGGGCCGAACCTCCCGACGACTACCACTTCCCCCTCACCTTCACCTGGGCATTGCCACCGCTCCCCAATGGGCCGGACCTGCTTCGCCTCACGATCGACCTAGCCGGCACCGGTGGCGTGGACTTCCCCCTCGAAGTGTCGGCGATAGATAGCTACCCGTCGGCCACCGATCCCCCGGAGCGAAAGTTGACGGTGATCGCCCGTCAGAAGGTCTCCCTGGCTCGCGTGCTAGCTGGCGAAGAGATGCTCTGCGAGGTGTTCGACCACGCCCTGGACGTGAGCAAGTACCTGCTCCAAGCGGCCCCGGAATGGTTGGGCCAAGGATAACGCACTTGGCCGGCACGAAAGCGGCCAGGCCGGTCGAGTCGAACGCGGTCCGCTGAACGAGGTACCGCCTGCGCGGTATGAGCAACCAGGCGAGCGCCACCTCCACCTCGCCGACAGCTATTGGCATGAAGCATCGCCGCGCCGATCCCTTGGAGGGCCGTCAAGGTAAAGAAGTAAGGCAAGGTCTGGGGCAAGCCCGCACAAGGCTGATCCGATAATGAAAATCAGGAAACCATAGGTGTACAAAAGCTTCCGGCCCGCCATATCCGCGTAACGCCCGACGGCGGTGAGGCCGCCGACCAGCCATAATCTCCAGCGTAATTGGTGGCCTTTGGGCTTAGAAGAATGTACCCCCATTCCACTGGGACAATAAATCGCATAGGCTCTTGTCGTGGCAGAGCCCCGGCGCGATCTCGACCGCAGCAGCCCCATGCCGCTATGGGCGCAGATGCTCGATGACCTCCGGAAACGACTGGAGGCGGGCGACTTCGACGACAGCTTCCCGAGCGAACTAACGCTCGTCGCCGAGTACGGTGTGAGCCGCAACACGGTCCGCGAGGTCGTGAGGAGGCTCCGCGCCGAAGGCACCGTGCTCGCCGCACGCGGTAAAAGGCCGCGCCTAAACAGGGCTATCCGCCAACCGCTGGGGGCTTTTTACAGCCTTTACGAGTCCATAGAAGCCGCGGGCCTCCGCGAGCGGAGCGTCGTCCGTTCCGTCGCCGTGCGCAAGAGCGCAGCGGTCAGCCGGCGCCTGCAGTTGCCGAGCGACACACCGCTCCTCTGCATCGACCGCGTCCGCCTGGCGGGGGACGAGCCGCTTGCGACGGACCGCGCATACCTGCCCGAGGACCGGGCGCGGCCTCTACTAGGTGCCGACCTCTCCTCGGGCAGCCTCTACGAACACCTCGCCGAACGCGCCGGCCTCAGGCTCACTGGCGCGGAGGAGACCTTGAGCGCCACCACCGCCACGGCGCTCCAGGCCCGTGAGCTCGAAGTGGTCCCCGGCGCCCCCCTCCTAAGTATCGAACGCCTGGGAAGGGCGGGCAAAGAACCGATTGAGTGGCGCCGTACGCTGGTGCGGGCAGACCGTTTCGTCCTCGTGACTCAGTTCTCGCTCGAGCAAGGCCCAGAAGGCCCCTACTCGCTCCACCTCACCAGGACCTGACCCGCCAGATCCCTTGCCCCGAGCTGGCCCAGGTCATCGGGCCTCTCCAGTGCGAAATTAGCTCCCACCAGCTCTTTTTACCTGCGAGCGTGGGCTCGGTGGGGATCGAACCCACGACCAAGGGATTATGAGTCCCCTGCTCTGACCGCTGAGCTACGAGCCCTTAGTACGTCTGACCTGCTAGAGCGTTTTAGGCAGCCTCAGTGTAGCGGCAACCTGCAAGGCTGTTGAGCCGGCGCGCCGGCACCGGTTGCGCGCCACGACGCTGGTGCGCTCGGGCAAGCTGGTCGAGTGCTGTCGGTAGAAGGGCTCGCCGCCGAGCTCCGGGCCAAGGCGGCCGGCATGGGCGTTGGGGCAATAGGCTTTGCAGCTGCGTCGCCGATGGAACCGACACGGCGCGCGATCGAGGAGCGCAAGGCGGCGGGCTTCGACGCCGGCATGCAGTTCACATACAGAGCGCCGCTTCGCTCGACCGACCCGTCGGCAGCCCTGCCGGGCGCAGTCTCCCTCATCGTCTGCGCCTGGCCCTACGGGCCGGCCAGGACCTCGGGCGACGAGCCGTTTGCGCCCGAGCACCGCGAAGTAGGAAGGACCGCCGCTCTGCCCGTCGGCCCCGGCCCGCCCATGGCCACCGTCGCGCGCTATGCCCGCAAGGACCACTACGCGGACCTGCGCGCCACGCTCAGCGCGCTGGTCGGGGTCCTGAGGGCCCATGGCTGGCGCGGGCGCGTCCTGGTCGACGACAACGCATTGGTCGACCGGGCTGCGGCCCACCGGGCCGGTCTCGGCTGGTTCGGCAAAAACTGCAACATACTCCTTCCTGAAAAGGGTTCGTGGTTTGTCCTCGGCTCTGTGGTGACCGACGCCCCCTTGCCCTATGACGACCCGGTACCGGACGGCTGTGGGAACTGCCGGCGTTGCCATGTCGCGTGCCCGACCGGTGCGCTTGTCGGCCCGGGTGTCCTCGACGCCCGAAAGTGCCTCGCGTGGTTACTGCAAGCGCCTGGTCCGTTCCCATTCGGCTACAGGGAGGCTCTCGGTGATCGCATCTACGGCTGCGACGACTGCCAGAGCTCCTGCCCCGTCAACCTGCGGGCCGCTCGGAACGCCCCGTCACGGGAGAACGCCGATGTCTCAAGCCTCGCTGGCGGCGTCAAAAGCCCGGGCGGGCCCGGAGTAGACGTGTTGGAACTGTTGTCGATGACCGACGCCGAACTGCTTGAGCGTTACGGGCGCTGGTACATCCCCACCCGGGACCCGCGCTACGTGCGTCGCAACGCCTTGGTCGTCATGGGCAACGTCGCCGATCCTTTGGGCGCGGGCGTGGAGGCGGCCCTACTTTCCTACCTACGGCACCCGGACCAGTTACTGAGGGCACACGCCATATGGGCCGCGCTCAGGCTCGGTCGAGGTGACCTCGTCGACGCCACTCAAACTGAGGGTGCCAGGATGGCCCCGGAAGTCCGCCAAGAGCTCGAGCGTCGGGAGGAAGTGGTCCCGCGCCCGTTGGCAGGCGAAAGTGTATGCGCGTCCCGGCTGTGACAGACTCCTTCCCATGCGCTGGAACCTCCCGCCCTCCGAGCTGCCGACCACTTGGTTCAACGTCTTGCCCCACCTCGCCGGGCAACTGGAACCACCCCTCCACCCCGCCACCCGCCAGCCCGTGGGCCCCGATGACCTGGCGCCGCTTTTCCCGATGGCCCTCATCGCCCAAGAGGTCTCTACCGAGCCTTCGATAGAGATCCCTGGCGAGGTGCTCGACGTGCTCCGCCTCTGGCGGCCGACACCACTCATACGAGCGACCCGGCTCGAAAACGCTCTCGGGACACCGGCCCGCATCTACTACAAGGACGAGTCGGTCTCCCCCGCAGGTTCGCACAAGCCGAACACGGCCGTTCCTCAGGCCTACTACAACAAAGCCGAAGGGGTGAAGAGGCTGTCTACGGAGACCGGCGCAGGCCAGTGGGGCAGCGCCCTCTGCCTCGCTTCGACGTTCTTCGGACTGGAATGCAAGGTCTATATGGTCCGCGCCTCTTTCCAGCAAAAGCCGTACCGCCGTGTGCTCATGGAGACCTGGGGTGGCAACGTCGTACCGAGCCCGGTTGACAAGCCCGACCATCCCGGTTCCCTCGGCGCCGCCATCAGCGACGCCGTCCGCGACGCCGCTGGGCGCGCCGACACCCACTACTCGCTCGGTTCAGTGCTCAACCACGTCCTCCTCCACCAGACCGTCATCGGCCAGGAAGCCAAGACGCAGCTCGCCCTTGCAGGCGAGGACCACCCAGACGTAGTCATCGGGTGCTGCGGGGGGGGTTCCAACCTTGGCGGCATAAGCCTGCCGTTCGTCCCCGACAAAGGAGTACGGCTCCTGGCGGTCGAGCCCACCTCTTGCCCGACCCTCACCGGCGGCCGCTTCGAGTACGACTTCGGCGATACCGCCGGCCTCACGCCGCTTTTGCCCATGTACACGCTTGGCCACGACTTTGTACCGCCGTCTATCCACGCTGGCGGGCTCCGCTACCACGGCGACGCGCCGGTCATCTCGGCCCTGGTCCGCTCGGGGAGGATGGAGGCGGTTGCCTACCCACAATCAAAGACTTTCGAAGCGGCTGTCATGTGGGCGCGGACGCAGGGCACCGTTCCGGCACCAGAGACCGGCCACGCCATAAAGGCAGTCATCGACGAAGCCTTGGCCGCAAAAGAGGAGGGGAAAGAAAAGGTGATCCTCTTCAATTACTCAGGCCACGGGTTGCTCGACCTGTCCGCGTACGACGACTTCCTCCACGACCGCCTGCCTGATTGAACCCGGCGACAGGCCTTCACTGACGGTCCGAGCACTGGCCAGGAGGAGCTCGCTGTGCCGCGTCAGACCATGGTCTGTCCGTCCTCGTCGCGCGCAGGCGACCCTCCATCACCACGCAATAGCTCGCGCAGCTCGGCCACGTGCTCAGCTGACACCAGGGCGTTCACGATATCGCCCACGGCGATATCGGTAGAACCCGTCGCGTAAATGATTGCGCCCCTGTGCTGTACGGTGACAACCATGCACCAGGGCGGCAACCCGGCCTCGTGGATCTGACGACCGGCGACCCGAGAGTGGCGTCCTACTCGCTCCTCCACGGCGACGGCATGAGGTGTCACGTTGTAGACGTAACCTGAATAGGCGTCGAGAGCCCGGTGGTAACCAGTTATCAGGTCGCTGGCCGAGAGGATCCCTACGACGTGGCGGTCCCCGCTCGTGACGGGTACCCAGCCCCCGCCCGCCTGCACGAGGGCCTCGAGGCCCACCTCCATATCCGCGCCCGCCGCCACGGTGACTGTCGTGGGGTCGACGGCAGCGGCAAGCTTCTGGTCCGGGTGCACCGCAGCGACGCCCTCCAGATGGGACCTGTCCACGCTCCCCACGTAACTCCCCCTCGCATCAATGACGGGCGCGCCCGGGAGATCTGAACCCTCGAAAGACTCGAGCGCCGCCCCAAGCGTGGTCTCCTCTCTCAGTACGAGCTTGGCCTCGCCCGCGACGTCTCCGACCCTGAGGGTCGCTAGAAGCGGCAAGCCGGCGCGGAGACGACCAGCCGGCGATTCGGCCCTGGTTGGGAGTTGGGACCGGTAAATGCTGTCACCCGCGCGGCCCACGATGAACCAGGCGATAGCGACGGCCACCATCGCAGGCGCGAGCAGCGTGATGCTGCCCGTCATCTCGGCGACCATCAACATGACCGCAATGGGGGCACGAGAGATCCCACCGAAAACAGCCATCATCCCGACTACCAAAAATGGTGCAGGCCCATGGCCAAGCCCCGGGGCCCCGAGTGGTTCGAGCACCCTCCAAAGGGCAAGGCCAGTGAAACCGCCGATCACCATCCCAGGACCGAAGACTCCTCCAGAGCCTCCGCTCCCGATCGAAAATGCCGTGGCCACGATGCGGGCAAAGGGCAAGGCGACCACTATAAAAAGGGGGATGTGCGAAAGCTCGCCGGAAAGGCCCTTTTGGACCCACCCGTAACCGGTGCCCAGCACCTCAGGAAGCGCCAATGCGATCAGCCCGGTGAAGACCGCACCGGTGGCGGGCCGGAACTTCTTCGAGTAAGGAAGGCGGTGGGCGAGCGAGACGATGCCATAAAACGACTTCGAATAAAGCAGTCCTATCGCTCCGGCAAGAAGGCCCATTATCGCAAACCAGGCGAGCTGCACGGCTCGCAAGTGGTAGCCGCCAGGTATGGCGAAGAGGGGGTTGTAGCCGAAGAAAGCTCCGAAGATCGCGTACGCGATGACCGAAGCGAAGGTCCCAGGCAGGAGGGCCTGGTACTCGAAGTCGTCCCGGTAGACGATGTCGGCCGCGAGGACCGCCCCGCCGAGGGGGGCGGAGAAGATCGCGCCGATGCCCGAACCGATCCCCACCGATACCGCGATCCTCCCATCTTCGGGGGAAAGATCGAGGACCCTGGCCATTAGCGAACCAAACCCCGCGCTTATCTGCGCGGTAGGCCCCTCACGGCCACCCGAGCCGCCTGAGCCGATCGTCACGGCCGACGCAACTATCTTGACGACCACGGCGCGGACGCGGATGGCGCGAGGGTTGTGGTGGACGGCGTCGATGGCGGCGTCCGTCCCGTGCCCCTCGGCCTCGGGTGCCCAGGCAAAGACCAGGAAGCCGGAGATCAGACCGCCAAGCACGACGACAAGCGGTATCGCCCACTCCCGGACATAATGGGCCGAGCCGGCGGCATCGCCTTCACCGGCCGGCGTGGGAGGCTTGTAACCACCGAGGAACCCCAAGAAAACATGCGTCGCCAACGTGAGGCACTCGTAAAACACGACCGCGCCCAACCCGGCGATCACCCCTAGGACCGAAGCGAGCACGAGCCATTTCGGAAGGTATGCCAGCGAGTTGACCCATCCGGCTACGGCGCTCCAAAGGCTCCTCCAGGCGGGGCGACCTGCCGCCAAACCGCTTGGCAGGTGCCGAGAAGGCATGCCCTCCAGGTCTGCGTCATCGCTCGTCTGGGCGGGCCTTGCGGCCTCGCTTGCATGATCAGCCCGGCGGGCACCTTCGGGCCCGCCCTCGCCTAGCTCCCCCGCCTGAGCACGCGGAGGAACGACGGGACCATTTGCCCCCTCTGTGGCCTCAGCCATTGGCGCAGTTGGGTGAGCTCCCCTTTGCAACGCGGCCCTTGCCCCTGAAGGAGGCGCCGGGGCCGGGCAGCGAGAAACTGACGCCCGCCCTGCGGCCGATCCCTTCGAGTGTATAGGAAAGTCCCTCTTTGAACTGCTTGGGGGTCGTGTAGGCGGACAGCTGGAGCGCTATCGGCTTGGTACCGGGCGCGGGCCTCCAGCCAGCGCGCGAAGCCTGCAAGGCGGCAAAACCGACCGTGTAAGAGTGCACGGCCGCATAAGCCCGCCGAGCCTCCTGCTCGTCGAGACCGCCCAGGCTGAGGGCGCGGAGCATCTCGTCCATCCGGGCTAGCGCCGAAGGCGACACGACAGGGTGCGAAAGGTACACGTGGAGCGCAGCGGGCTGGTCGACCAGGAACTGGCGGAGCCTCTCGGCGGCCTCGCCCAACCACGTCCAAGGCCCCTTCTCCATCTTCCCGGGCGGCCGCCAAGAGCGCTCCAGCAACCGGTCCACCACCTCGTCAAGAAGGTCATCCTTGTTGCTCACGTGGTGGTAGAGCGTCATCGGTGCGACACCCATGTGGGCCGCGAGACCTCGGACCGTGAGCTGCTCGTAGCCATCGTCTTCCACGATGCGCAGTGCGCTCTCAACGACAAGTTCGCGCGTTACTGAGCCCCAGGCAGCTCGCTTCCTCTGCGTGGGGCGCCGAGCCGTGCCGACCGCCTTTGCCTGGGCAGGCGCACGAGCGGGTAGGGCACGAGTGGGCACGGAGCCAGCATAGCAAGCTCATTCGTACTAGTACCTCTCCCGGGGCCGGGCAACAAAAGGGCAGGCAAAACACCCCGACCAGCCATAACGTCTTGCGCACGACCCATCGCTTGGCGCAGGATATCGGGATGCCACGTCGTGTTCAAGCGGTTAGGGGGATGCGCGACTTCGTCCCCCCTGAGGCCGCTTTCCGCCACCAGGTTGCAGAGACCATCGGCGAGGTCTACCGCTGCTACGGCTTCGAGCCCATCGAAACCCCGGCGCTCGAAGACCTGGCGGCCCTCCTCGGCGGCCACGCGGGCGAGAACGAAAGGCTCGTCTTCAAAGTGCTCCGGCGCGGCCAGAAGCTCGAAGATGCCCTCGCTGGGGGCGCTGAACTAGCCGACGCGGGCCTGCGGTTCGACCTCACGGTACCGCTCGCTCGTTTCGTGGCCAACCATTGGAACGAGCTGCCCATGCCGTTCAAGGCCGCCCACATTGCGCCCGTCTGGCGTGCGGAGCGGCCACAGCAGGGCCGTTTCCGCGAGTTCGTGCAGTGCGACATAGACATAGTGGGTGAACCGAGTGTGGCGGCGGAGGTCGAGCTCTGTAGCGCCGGGCTCGATGCTCTCGCGGGCCTCGGCATAAGAGGTTGCACGGTACGCCTGAACGACCGGCGGCTCCTCCGGGAGGTGGTGGAGGCGCACCTCGGCCACCTGGATGACCCCTACCCCGTTTATGTGGCACTCGACAAGCTCGATAGCTCTCCCGCGGGGTCCGTCGCAAAAGAGCTCTCTCCTTACGGAGAGGACAAAGCGAGCGCTCTCCTCGAATGGGTGGCCGAGGCCGACCTCGCCTCTGCCGCCGCCATTTCGGAGCACGCCGCCGAGGTGGCCGGCGCGCTCGGCTCGACGCTCGACGCGCTGGCCGCCGCCGGCCACAGCGCTCGCTTCGACCCTGCACTCGTTCGCGGTATTGCCTATTACACCGGCCAGATCTTCGAGGTGGCACACCCCGAGGTTGGCTACTCACTCGCGGGCGGGGGCCGCTACGACTCGATGACCGCCCGCTTCGGGGGACCGGAGCTGCCCATGTGCGGCTTTTCCATCGGTTTCGAGAGGGTTTGCGACCTCGTAGACAGAGCCCTCTTCGCGTCGGGCGCCCCCAAGGTGGCCGTGACGTGCAACAGTGAACAACAGCTTCTCGCCTGCCTGGCCCTTGCCCGTTCGGCGCGCGAGGCACGGCCCGCTTCCACACTGAGCGTGCTGCGCCGGGCGCGCAACTTCCACAAGCAGCGCGCAGACCTAGAACGGCTTGGCTATTCCCAGTTCGTCGATGGCCAGGACTTCATCGAAGCGTCAGGCCGGTAGACGCCTTCCCTCGATTTTTAGCAGGCCGGATTTTTAGCAGGGTGGCCGGATTTTTAGCAGGGTGGCCGGATTTTTAGCAGGGTGGCCGAGCCGAGGCGGCGAAAGCCGTCACCTTAGAAAACACTTCTGCCTGGGCAGGCGTTTTCTACTTCACTTCACTTCACTTCACTTCACTTACCTAACCTAGTAGTACTTCTGCCAGTTGGCCACCGAGGGGTGGGTCTTGCTTGCCGGGCCCTGCCCGAAAAGGTGGAAGATGTTGCCGGTCGCCGCCTGCACCACCCTCGCCGGGCATTTTGGCAATGTCCCCGTGCAGGACTCCATCGCCGGGATCCATCCGATGGTGCCCGTGGAGAGCACGCCGCCACCGTGGGGCCAGGTGTAGTAAGTCATATCCGAGTACGGGCTCGTCCCAGCGACGTGCTGCTGTGCCTGGACAGGCGAATGGGCGAGGATCTCGACGCCGGCCGGGTCCTCAGAGCTCGGGTCGTAGCCGTCGTAGTCACCGGCCAGCACGCCCGGCAGCTCCGTCCCGTTGGTCACGCCAGTACCCGCCCAGGGCCACGCGCCTGCGTCGGTCACCACCATCGGGTCGTTGAGGCCGTACCCCAGGTATGTGTTGCCTACGATCGCGCTCGGGTCGGCGTTGTCTGGCGGCTGCGCCCAAGTGTTGCCCGTGGCCGCGAGCGGGTCTGTCGCATATATCGGGTCGAGCTGGGGATCCCGGTAGTCCACCTCCTCGCGGTCGGGCCCGAGCGGGCTCGGCTGCAAACGCGCGTGGCGGAGCACTGGGGTGGCCCCAAGGAAGACAATGTTCACGCCCGATGCACGAGCCTTGATGACGCCATTGCGCTCGCTCATCGTCCAGGTCTCGTCGTGGCCGAGCGTGATGAGAGCCTTGTGGTTGAGCAACAGGTTGGGGTGCTCCGCGAAAGTCACGTCCGTCCAGTAGGTGACGTTGAGGCCGTGCTCCTCGGCCCAGTAGATGAGCGGGTACTCGAGCGCCACGAAATCGCCGGCGCCGTTGCCGTTGGCATAAGGACGGTCGAAACTCTCGACGTACGCACGGTCAGCGAACGTGGGCGTCTGGCCCGGCGGCGCACCTCCGTACATGTCGTAGCCACCCCAGGTGTTCCAGCCCTGCCACGTGAGCACGCTGTCTTGGATTATGTATGTAGCGTGGCTCGACGGGTCCCACACCGTGAGAGGGATGTAGCTCTGCTGGCCGGGGTCGGCGACCAATTTGAAAAGGTAGTCACCCTGGACGAACTGCGGCCCGATCGTGAGCGTTATGGACGGGGCCCAGTTGTCACAGGCGACCATGCGGGTGGCCGCCGCAATGGTGCAGGCCGGCTGCGCCACGCCCTTCATCTCGGGTGACCTCCAAACGAGCCGCCCCCCAGTCCCTCCGTAGTAGCCGATCCGGTAGGCGCTCACGTGGTAATGGGCAGCCTCGGTCGTGACGTAGAGGGAGACCTTCTGGCCTTCCGACGCAGCGGTGAAGTTGGCGAAGCCGTGTATGGTCGCCGGCCCGTCGCCCGAGATGCGCCAGGCGCTCGTCCCAGGCTTATTGTTCTCTTCTATGACCCAGCGAGCCTCGACCCCGTCGGGCCCCATGAAGGTCGCAGGACCTTCGGTCGCCGGGGGGGACGTGGTCTTGGCGGAGGCGGGAGCGTGGGCTGCCTTGGTCGAGGGCCGTAGCGCAGACGATGACGCCGCGTGCCCCCCGCCACAAGCTGCCAGAAGGCCGCCCAGCGCAAACACGGCCACGACCCCGGTGAAGGGCTTTCGCACGCCTTGGAGCACCACTCGATGCTAGCAGTGGCGCCTTTCAGCGCTGTACGCGCGCAGAACCGCCGGCGGCAAAGCCTCGGACCTGCCCTAGCGTAGCCATGGTCTGGTCGCCGGGGAATGTCGTGAGGAGTGCCCCGTGCGCCCAGCCCAACTTGACGGCCTCCCCGGGGCTCTCACCGGCGAGCATGCCGTAGAAGAGACCGGCGGCGAAACCGTCCCCTCCTCCCACCCGGTCGAACACGTCAAGGTCGCAGACCGGGGCGGTGTAGGTCTCGCCCGCGATGCTGGCAACCGCGCCCCAGCGGTGGCGGTTTGTCGACAGCACCTCCCGAAGCGTGGTGGCAACCACCTTCACGCTCGGGAACTTCTCACGCACTTCGGCGATCATCGCAACGAAGGCGCTGGGATCTAGGGCAGAGGCCCGCTCTACGTCAGGACCTTTTACATCGAGAGCTTTTTGAAGGTCCTCCTCGTTGCCGACCAACACGTCGACGTGCTCGACGATCTTCTTGTACACAGCTACGGCATTCGCACGGCCGCCCCATGGCACCCACATCTTCTCTCGGTAGTTGAGGTCGAAGGAGGTGACCGCGCCCGCGGCCTTCGCGGCCTTCATCCCCTCCACGATCAGGTCCCCGGTCGAGGGCGACAGTGCGGCGAACACGCCGCCGCTGTGGAACCACCTGGTCCCCCCGGCGAAGAGCGCGTCCCAGTCGAAATCACCTGGCTGTAGTTGCGCAGCTGCCTCATTGGCCCGGTTGTAGAACACGACGGGAGGGCGGACGCCATAGCCCCGGTCGCTGTAGACCGTCGCCATGTTGGGCCCTCTCACGCCGTCGTGCTCGAAGCGCTTGTAGAAGCCGATCACGCCCTTTGAACGCACGCCCTCGGCTATCAGGTCGCCGATCGGGTAGTCGACCATGGCGCTCGCGATGGCCGTGCGGAGGCCGAAACAGTCCGCGAGGTTGGCGGCCACGTTGAACTCGGCCCCGCTCGCGTAGATGTCGCAGCGCGCCGCCTTCCTGAAAGGCACCACCCCCGGGTCCAAGCGGTGGTTCAGCGCACCGAGCGCCACAAAGTCGAGCGCCCCTTCGTCCCTCATCTCAAGCCCGTACTGCACATGAGGAGCCTAGCCCTCCCGGGAGCCCCGACCGTCCAGGGACCCGGCCCAAAGAGGCCCGAGTGCCCAGCACGGTCCCGTCGCACCCACGCCACCCTAAGCCGCTGGCCCTGCCAGAGACCTGGGATCTTCGTGTAAAGCGACCCTTCACTCGAAGTTAATCGGCCTGCCCCCTCTTGGTCACCTGCCGTTCAAGACGAACGCGTACGTTCCGCCCATGCTCATCCATAACACCGAAAAGACCGGCGCGCCGAAACGGGCGGCTCGCGCCCTCGTCGCGGCCACAGGTTGCGCCACGATGGTGGCCACCATAGGTGCTACGGCCGGGGCCGGCGTCGCCCAGGCGGCAACGACGTCCACCGTCCCCCTCGTCGTCTACTCCGCCCAGGGCTACGATTCCACCGAGACCACCGCCTTCCAGAAGGCAACAGGCATACCGGTGGAGCTCGACGACAACAGCACCGGACCGCTCCTCACCAAAATCGAAGCGGAAAAGAACAACCCCAAGTGGGGCCTCTTATGGGTCGACGGCGCAACTGCGTTCGCCTCCCTGGACCA
Organism: Actinomycetes bacterium; assembly: GCA_021787035.1. Lineage (GTDB taxonomy): Bacteria > Actinomycetota > Acidimicrobiia > Acidimicrobiales > Palsa-688 > JAJZYO01. The sequence goes on along the minus strand of JAJYMM010000236.1, from coordinate 18,776 downwards.
GCAAGGGCTCCTCATGAAGGGCTTCGAGCCCAACGTCTCATGGAACCCCCTGGGCCAAAAGGCTGTGCCACCGGACCACAGCTACATCCCGACCGGCCTCACGATGGCCGGGACCCTCGTGTACAACTCGAAGACCGTCTCGAACCCCCCAACCACCTGGCAGGCCCTGCTTGGCCCCAAGTGGAACGGCGAGATCGGCATGAACGACCCTGCCGTCTCCGGCCCCACCTATCCCTTCGTAGCCGGCATGATGCAGCACCTCGGCAGCGTGACGGCCGGTGAGAAGTACTACACCGCCCTCGCCAACAACGGCCTGCACGTCTACCTGACCAACGGCGACACGCTCGCGGCCTTGGAGGCGGGGCTCATCAAACTCGCCCTCATCCAGAGCTCAGCGGGGATCGGCGCAACGATAAAGACCCACGGGGTGATAAAGGTCAAGTTCTTGAACCCGGTCGCGGCGCTCCCGAGCGCCATCGGCATCGACGCCAAAGCACCCAAGGCCGAGCAACTGGAGGCCGAGAAGTTCGCCGAGTTCGTGCTCTCGGCGCAGGGCCAGAAGCTCATGCAGTCGGGCGACCCGACTGGCGACTCGCTCTACTGGCCAGTGGTCAAGGGCGTCAACGCACTGCCCGCCCTTCCCAAGCTGAGCACCATCCCAGTCGAGAACATCAACCCATATACCTGGGGCGCTCGCGAAAACGTCGTCAATACCTGGTTCACCAACAACGTCGTCGAGTAAGGGGCCGAACCAGGTGGCCCAGGCCCTCCCTGCGGCACTACCAGAAGAGCTCGGCCGACCGACCCCGGCCGTTCGGCCGTGGTCGGTCGTTGCCGGCGCGCTCAGCCGCAGCGGCGGCAACTTCTTCATATGGGCGGTCCTCATATTCCTCGTCGCGTTCCCCGTTGGAGCGTTCCTCCTCCTCGCGTTCACGCCGCGCCTCTTCGGCCAGGGGGCCTCGTGGTTTACGCTGTCGGCGTTCAGCCAGGCGCTCCAAGGCAAGGCCTTCGTCGCTCTCTGGAACTCGATATGGGTCAGCTTCGCCGTCTGCGCACTCGACATCGTGATCGGGGGCGGCGTCGCGTGGCTGTCGATGCGCACCAACATAGGCGGACGGAGGATCTGGCCCGGCTTCATGTGGGGCCTTCTCCTCGTACCGAGCTACCTGATCGCGCAAGGCTGGCAGTACCTCCTCGAGCCCAAGGGCGTCACGTACCAGCTCGGGCTCTATAGCCCCTTGCTCTATCACAGCTTCTTCAGCCCGGCTGGCGTCGTGTTCGTGGACGCGCTCGTCAACGCGCCCTTCTCCTACCTCACAATTTCGGCAGCGCTCGGCGGCCTCGGCAGCCAGTACGAAGAGGCCGTCAGGGTCCACGGCGGCGGGAGGCTCGCCACCTTCAGGGTCGTGGCACCCGTGCTCGCACCCGCCGTCCTGGCCTCTATCGCGATCGTGTTCGCAGAGACCATGAGCGACTACGGCGTCGCCTCCACCCTTGCATTCCAGTCCCGCTTCCAGATGGCCACCTATGGGATATTCGAATCGATAAGCCAGCTCCCGGCGAACTTCGGCGTAGCCGCAGTACTTTCGATCCTGCTCCTTGCCGCCGCTGCCATCCCGATTGGGATCCAGTCCCGGGTCACGAGGGGCCGCAGCTATGCTATTTTGTCCGGGCGGACGCGGCCGGCTACACGCTACCGCCTCGGGCGGCCGGCCAGGTTGGCGCTCACCTCCATCGCAGCCCTCTTTTTCCTCCTGGCGCTCGGAGCACCGGCCTTCGGCGCCTTCCTTGGGAGCTTCGTCCAGAACCTTGGCGTCCCCGACGGGGCGCAGCACCTCACGCTTAACGCGTACAAGGAGGTCTTCTCTGGCTCGATTGCCTACGGGCACGTAGTCCAAGAAGGTGCCACAGGGCTATTAGCGCCCGTGCTCCTCTCAGCCGAGCTCTCGGCCATAACTGCCACGCTCACAGCAGTAATCGGCCTCGCCATCGCGCGGCTCCTCGCCGCCAGGCGGCCCGGCAAGTGGACAAAAGCAGGCGACCTCCTCTTGGTCGGGTCGATAGCGTTGCCGGGCATCGTGCTCGGCGCTGGTTACATTTTCGCCTTCAACCTCCCGTTTACGAGCCGGGTCGGGCTCGACCTCTACGAGACCCTGCCCTTGTTGGTGATGGGGTACCTGGCAACGTCCATCCCGACGCAGTCTCGAATTATGGTCGGCCAGGTAGCCCAGGTCCACGGGTCGTTGATGGAGGCGGCCCGCGTCCACGGTGCCCGCGCCTTGTCCGCGTGGCGCTCTGCGTACGTGCCCGTCGTCTCCCGAGTCCTCGTGCTCGCGTGGCTAATCACGTTTACAAAGACGTTTTTCGAGTTGCCGATCTCGCAGCTCCTCTACCCGCCCGGCAAAGAAACCGTGTCGGTAGCCATAAACAGTTGGCTGTCCAACTACCATTATGATATCGGGACCGCGATGACCGTCATCGCCCTCTTGGCCAACTTCTTGGTGATAGCGCTCGTTCTCGGGGCCTTCAGGTTGTTGGCGCCAGAGGGCTGGCGCCGGATGGGAGGGTGGCGTCCAGTTGGCTGAAGCTGAGAGTTCAATGACTTCGTCTCCGATAAGGGGGGAAAGGGTCGACATCGCCGGCGCCACGAAGTTGTTCGGGGCCAAGGCGGCGCTCGCAGGAGTGCACCTCCACGTAGAACCCGGCACCTTCCTCGTACTGTTGGGGCCCTCGGGCTCCGGCAAGACGACGCTCCTCCGGTGCCTGGCCGGGATAGAGCGCTTGAGTGAAGGCACCGTCTCGATCGGGGGCCAGCTCGTCGCGGGCGGGGGTTTGCACCTGCCGCCCGAGCGCCGGCGCCTAGCGATGGTGTTCCAGGACTATGCGCTCTGGCCCCATATGACTGCTCTCAAAAACGTCATGTTCCCACTTCGCCAGCTGCGGGTGGGCACGAACGAGGCGCGCCGGCGCGCCCAGGAGATGCTGCAACGCGTCGGCCTCGGAAGGCTCGGCGAGCGCTACCCCAACGAGCTCTCAGGCGGAGAGCAGCAGCGCGTCGCCCTGGCGCGCGCCCTGGTTGGCGGTGCCGGGCTAGTGCTATTCGATGAACCGCTTTCCAACCTCGACGCCGACATGCGCGAACAGCTGCGCCTAGCGATCTCAACCCTCGCCCGCGACAGCGGCGCTACTTCGGTCTACATCACCCACGACCAGGCAGAAGCCTTCGCCCTTGCCGACCGCATCGGCGTGCTGCGCGACGGGCGCTTGGTGCAGCTCGGCTCGCCCGAGGACCTCTACCGCCAACCAGCAAGCCCGTTTGTTGCTCGCTTCACGGGTATCTGCACCGAGACGCCGGTCACGCCCGCAAGCGACCCCGACGGCTCCGCGGGGAGGGGCGCCGGCGCCTTGGACGTGCGCCTCCCCGGGATCGCTGGCGCCACCACGAGGGCCACCATGCCAAGGGCAGTGCCCAGCGGAGTGGCGCTGCAGATGTTCGTGCGGCCTTCGGCAGTCCAGATCGTGCAGTCCGCGGAGGCCCAGGTCATGGCTCGAGTCCGCGACGTCGCGTTCGCCGGCCGGGGCTACGAGCACGCCCTAGAGGCTGACGGCCAGCTCCTCTTTACGCGGGTCTTCTCCCTGCAACGGTGGCCGCGCGGCAGTACAGTCGGCGTTCAGCTCGCCCCCGACGGCTGCTTGGTGCTACCGGTGGACCCTGCCCTGGAGGGCGTTGTCGACGGAGACGGCACCGGCGGGACAGGCAAAGCCTTGGTCCCCGGTGGCACCGACCTCGTCGACCTGACAGGACTCGGCAACAAGTAGGGTGGCCACGCCATGCATGCAAGCGGGATAGGCCTCGCCGTCGCCGTCTTCCTAGGGAGCACCGTCGAGAGCGTGGAGGCGCTCACGATCATCGCCGCCGCCGGGGTTAGCAGGGGTTGGCGTTCGGCCCTCGAGGGAGCAGCTGCTGCCCTTGCCCTTCTCGTCGTCGTCGTGGGCGCGCTCGGTCCTGCGCTTGTCTACCTGGTACCTATAGATGCCCTGCGCGCCGTCGTCGGGGCGCTGCTATTGATTTTCGGGCTGCAGTGGCTACGCAAGGCGGTCCTGCGGGCCGTGGGCCTAAAGGCCAAGCACGACGAGGACCTCATCTTCAAAAAGCACGTCGAGGGGCTCTCTGGTGCCGCCCCCGCATATGGAGCTCCAGGTACGGCCTTGTCGGCACGGCAGAGGAGGAAGGCCCAACGCGACGCAGCGGGGTTCGCTGTCGCCTTTAAGGGGACATTCCTCGAGGGCACGGAGGTGGCCATCATCGTGCTCGGCCTCGGCGGTGGCGACCACAACATCGGCCTCGCCGGCGCTGCCGCAGGCGCCGCGATCGTGGTGGTCGCGGGCATCGGCGCGATCGTCGCCCGCCAGCTCTCAGGCGTGCCCGAGAACGCGATAAAGACTGTCGTTGGGCTCATGCTCGTGTCTTTCGGGTCGTTTTGGACCGGAGAAGGCCTCGGCGTGCACTGGCCCGGGAGCGACCTCGCGATCCCCGTGCTGATCGGCATCTATGCCGTCGTGACGTGGTCCCTCGTGCAGGTGCTCCGCACCTCGGGCGCACGCCAGGTGGGCGCGAGGACGTCTGTGGCCGGGGAGCGGGCCGATGCTGCCTGAAGGGGGTCGCGCCCGAGCGGAGACGAAGCCCCAGGAGGCCACGGCCATCGCCGGCGCCAGCAACCCGAGAGCGGACCACCCCCTCGTCGTACGCTGGTTGCATGCTTTCGGTGCATTCTGGTGGGATTTCCTGATCGGTGACACCCCCGAGCTATTCGTCGGTGCCCTCGCCGTGATCGGCGTCGTCGCGTTGCTCGCGAAAGCATGGTCGGTCAACGCCGCGGCGGTAACAGCGCTGCCCGTCCTTGTCGTGGCGCTGTTGGCGGCTTCGGTCGCAAGGGCCTCTCGCTCCAAGCACTGAGGGCTCGCCAGGGGGCCCCCTCTCAGCCGCAGAGGAAGCTAAGGCGCACCCTCCGGCGGGGGTTGTCGACGTTCGTATCGACCACCACCACCGACTGCCACGTGCCGAGCGCGGGCTCGCCCGCAAGGACTGGGAGGACGAGCGAGGGCGACACGAACACCGGCAGGAGGTGGTCGGCGCCGTGACCCGGTGAGCCGTGGGAGTGGCGGTAACGCCCGTCTCGAGGCAGCAGCGAGCGCAGCGCCTCAAGGAGGTCCTCCTCGGAGCCCGAACCCGTCTCCATCAGGGCCAACCCGGCCGTGGCATGAGGGACGAACGCCGAGCACAGGCCGTCACCCTTGCCGGCGCAGAAGCGCAAGACCTCCTCGGTGATGTTCACGACCTTGCGGTGCGAAGTGTCCACGTGTAGCTCGTGTGTATCCATGCGCAAATTCCTAGCCGCTGCGAGCACGGCTTGCTCGGGGTTCGGGCCCTCCCCGGTACGGTGGTGCTGTGGCCACCCCGCCGACTGTCCTCGTTGCCCGGCTGGCGGACGGGAGCTTCACCGTGAAGGTCCGCGGGCCGAGGTACGAGACCAGTCACGTAGTGACGATCCCCCACGAGCTCGTCGAGGCGGTCGGGGCCGGGGACGTCCCGCCTGAAGAGCTCGTGCGGGCATCGTTCGTCTTCCTTTTGGACCGAGAGCCAGCGAGCTCGATCCTTCCCAAGTTCAGCCTCGACGTGATCAGTCGCTACTTTCCCGAGTACCCGGCAGAGCTGAGCAAGTACTTGGGTAGTTGAGCCAAACATGCCATGCTGGGGCGCACGATGTTCCTCGGCGGCGTGGCCGGGCACTTACGTCCCGCTCGGCCCGGTGGGGCCGCCCCTGTCGCCCTTGCCACCACGGCCGGCTGCACCTGACCATGCACTTTCGCGTGCAACCTGGGATACTGGCAGAATGGCTGATCGGGACAGGCTTTCTGGCGATGCGGCCCCGTGGTGGAGTGGGGCGACCTTTTACCAGGTGTACGTGCGCAGTTGGCAGGACTCCAACGGGGACGGCACCGGTGACCTGCAAGGGATCTACGAGCGGCTCGACTACTTGGGATCCCTCGGGATCGACGGGATTTGGCTCTCACCGACCATGCCCTCTCCGAACACCGACTGGGGCTACGACGTGTCGGACTACAAAGGCGTCCACCCTGACCTCGGTACCCACGAGGACCTCTCCCGCCTAGTCAAAGAAGCGCGGAACCGGGGAATCTCGGTCCTTTTGGACCTGGTCCCCAACCATACCTCGAGCGCCCACCCCTGGTTCGTGGAGGCGCGCTCCGGCCCAAGCGCAGAGTACCGAGACTGGTACGTGTGGGCGCCACCCAAGGAGGGGAACGCCCCTCCCAACAACTGGATCTCGGCGACCGGCGCACCAGCGTGGACTTATGACGAGACAAGCGGGCAGTACTACCTCCACAACTTCCTCCCGACCCAGCCCGACCTCAACTGGTGGAACCCCGCCGTGCACTCCGAGTTCGAGTCGGTCCTGCGCTATTGGTGGGACCGCGGCGTGGCCGGGTTCAGGATCGACGTCGCTCACGGCCTCTACAAGGACGACCAGCTCCGCGACGACCCTCCGGCAACGGATGCCGACCCTCCTCAGACCCGACGGGGCAACCTTTCGCCCATCTACAGCGAGCACCGCCCTGAGGTCCACCAGGTCTACCGGGCCTGGCGCAATATCGCTGACAGTTACGAACCCGGGCGCGTGCTGCTCGGGGAGACCTGGGAGTTCGACCACAAGCGCCTCGGTGACTACTACGGACGCGAAGCGCCCGAACTGCACCTGTGCTTCAACTTTCCCTTCGTCTTTTCGGGGTTCTCGGCAAAGGAGATCGCCAAGGTCGTGGAGAGCAGCCTGGCGGGGTTGCCGGCTGGAGCAACGCCGACGTGGACAGCCTCCAACCATGACGTCGGCAGGTTCCCGACCCGGTGGTGTGGCGGCGACAACCGGGCGGTAAAAGCTGCCTTGCTTGTGATGGCGACCCTGCCGGGGACCATGGTGCTCTACTACGGCGACGAACTTGGCATGACGGACGTAGACGTCCCGCCCGAACTTCAGATCGACGAAATGAGCCTCGCCCAGCCGGGCCATCCGGGACGCGACCGCGGCCGGACCCCGATGCCCTGGACCGGGGAAAAAAACGCCGGGTTCACTGTCCCATCCGCACGCCCCTGGCTGCCCCTTGGTGACCACAGTTCTCTAAACGTCCAAGCCGAAGAGGCCGACCCTCAATCGGTGCTCAACTTCTGGCGCCGGCTCGGCCGGCTGCGCCGCTCTCGCAAGATCGGGGCGCCAAGTCAACTGGAGACGCTATTACTCGACGACCAGTGCTGGGTATATCGCGCGGGCGGGGTCGTGACAGTTGCCAACCTTTCCCCCGAGGCCGCGCGCGTGCTGCTGCCAAGGCAAATAGGGAAGGTGCTCGTCTCGAGCTCCCCCGAGAAGGAAGCTGGCGACGCGGGCCAGCGGCTCTCACTCGGGCCTTGGGAGGTACTGGTCGCCGACGAAGCCTGAAGTGGTTAGGGCGGCGACCTCGGCAGGCCTCTAGGAGGCCACCGTCTCCGGCTCTGCAGGCGTGGCTAGCGCCGTCCCGAACACGATCACGAGGAATAGCGCCACCGTCAAGACGTGCAGGATCGTGCAGAACTCGCAGAGGTGGTGGAGCTTGATCAGCTCGGCCCAGAGCAGGTAGAAGACCATCGCCACCCCAGCCACCGACCCCGCTATGCGCAGCCGGCTCAGCCACGGCCACCAGGGCCGGTCAGATGCACGCCACGCCCACGGACCGCACAGCGCGCCCATGCCGGCAGACCAGATCAGCCCTGGGATGACCACCGGGACCCCAAGGGGGTGGGAATAAACGCTGGTCGTAACCGCAGCGCAATCCACGAACCCGTGGGTCGAACACGCCAGCACGGAGGCCGACGTGAAATGCGCGTAGGCCAGGTAAGCCGCGTCGGCGAAGGCGATCACACAGATCACCAGTGCCGTCACGGGGGCCCAATGGGGCGGGACCATGGCGGTCCGGGCCTCCTCGGGCTCGGGCGGCTCGGGCTCGCGAGGCTTCCCCAGCGTAGGTGGCCGGACGGTCACGACCGGCCCCTGGCTGAGCGGCGGGAGGGCTTCCTCGTCGCGCGCTCGGGTTATACGAGGCATCTTTTCGTACCTACCGGGGTCACTTCTTCGCTGTCTTCTTCGCAGCCGTGGTCGGCGAAGTCGACGAGGTCTTGCCTGTCGAGTGCGAGCTGGTGGTGATCCCTATCAGGCTGCTCGGTACCTGCGAGCAAACTGAGGCAGGTTGGCCGTGAGTTAGGGCGCAAACGTCGCCCACGAGGAAGCCCGCTGCCGCCATCGCCCCCTTCGACATCGCGTTCTTGCCCGAAGTCAAGTAATTGACGGCCGCCGTGAACTGCATGCCAGATAGGGGGCTACCCGCATTGGGCCCGTACTGCGCGCCGTTGATCAGGTACTTACCGCCCAGGTACACGAATGGGATCGATCCGTTCTGCGTCGTGTAGGGCGCGGTGTCCCACTTGGACAGCAAGGCGTTTTCGGCACTGGTTGGGGTTTGAAGGGTGGTCGTCCCGTTGTTGGCCAGGGTCTCGACGGGTACGAACGAGAGGTACTTGCTCGTGAACGCCGAATGATAGAAGGCGAAAGTCGGCGTGCTGGCATTTGTGTCGGTGGCCGACGAGGAGGTCCCGTGCAGGCCGCTGAAGGTGCCGAACTTGGAGAAGGCCATCACCATCGCCCAGCGTTCGGCGGCACAGAACGGGCAGTACTCGGCACCGATGTAAAGGACCTCGGGCTTACCGCCAAGGGTCAGCTCCTTATTGCCCCCTGGTAGCGCCTGGGGCGGCACCGCGTCGGACTTGTAGGTCAGGGCGGCGTTTACGAGGGTTTTCACCGGGACACCCTCAACCTTCGCAATGAGGTTGGCAGGTACGTCGTATTCCCCGCTGACCAGGCCGGCCGTGGTCTTAGCCTTCTTGGAAGGACCTGTGAGCGACACCGCGATGATCACCACGACGACGATGATCACAAGGCCGGTACCGCCCAGGGCCATATAAATGTTGCGCTGCCGCCGGCGCTGGGCCAACTGGCGGGCCGAGACACGGGGAGCCGGGCGGGCGCCAGGACGCGCTGTGCTGGAACCCGCGGTCCTTCCCGAGGGCCGCGGCGGGACAGGCGCCTTGGCCGCCTTGTTGCCCGAGGCGCCGCCGGGCCGGGGCGGGACCTTGCCCGCTCCCCCGCCAAGACCCTGCTTGCCAGCTCTCTGCTTCGTAGCCATCTGAACCTTTCTCCCTGAACAGGGAAGGACATTGGAAAACTTGTCCGAGCAGGACCAATCGTACCTCCCCAGCTGCGACGTCGGGAAGCCAGCACGAGCCTCGCGAAGGCCTCCTGCCGCCTTCTCAGCCGCCCCTCATGCCCAGTTCAGGATCCCCAGTTCAGCAAGCGTGAGGTCGGCCCTTGGCCCGGGCCGGCCAGAGCGCCGCGGCGCTCGGGGACGGCGGCACCCTTCAGCTAGACGAGTGCTGACGCGGAGCACAGTAGACTGTCGGCAACCAGCGACAGCCGATCCGAGCACGGAGACATGGCCTACCTGAAAACCGATGGCAACGCCGTCGTCGTCACGCTGAACGCCCCCGAGGCGCTGGTCGCCTTGCGGCGCGAGGTGAGGATCCCGTTCGGGTGCCTGCGGATGGTCCACGTCGAGCAGTCGCCCCTCGAGACCCTGAGCTTCTGGCGCCTACCCGGCATTTCATGCCCCGGCGCGTTCGTCATCGGCTGCGCACGTGTCCCAGCTGGTCGGGAGTTTGCGGCCGCGTACGCCGGCCAGCCTGCCGTCGTCATCGACGCCGAAGGGGGCACGTGGCAGCGAGTCGTGGTGAGCCACCCTGGTGCGCTACGCCTCGCCTCCGACATCGCCGGCCTGTTGCTAGGCCAAGGGCTCGGCGGTGCCCCCGGGGGAGGGCAGGCCCGGCGGCGCTCAACTCTGTCGCGTTGAGCACGAATGATGTGGGTAAGCACGTCTGCCTCCAGGCGAACGAGTCCTGGCGTCTGACGGTCGACGACAAGGCGGACCTGCTGCACGTGGCGCTCTATGTTCGCGACGCGTGCGGCCTCACGGTCCCCGACGATCCATCCGTCCCTCCGGCCATTGACGGCGATGTCGCTGACCGCTCCCTTGACCTCGACACCGGTACCCGACGCGTCGCCGGAGGGCAGTGGCTCTCTTGGTGGAAGGAGATCTTGGTTTTGGAAGCGGCGAAGGCGCTCGACGTCCTCCAGTACTCAGAAGCACAATTGGACCGTCTCGATGCCTACGCGATCGTGGACCAAAGCCTCATCGACTGGCCGGAACTCGACACCCTCGCACTCCAGCCCGAACTTCGCCGCGCAGTCGTGGCGAGCCACGATGATGCCGCTCGTTGGAGCAGTGCCCGCGCCCGTCGTCTGTCCGCCCGGGGCCCAAGACCGAGAGGGCTGGCCGACCTGCCCGTCCGCTCTATCGCCGAGGAGGTCATCGACCGATTGGGTGCCTCACCAGGTCTCGTGCGAGCAGCCGTATTCCTCTTGGAGCTGCATCGCGAGTGGTCCGCCATCGCGCTCCCGGGCCTTCTCCTGTGCTCGGTGTCGCTTGCCGAAGACACAAGCAGGATGGTGCCGCTCCTCGAGGCCGCCTTCGCTGCGGGCGTCGGTGCACAAGACGTACCCATGCCTGCCCGATCACGGAAGTCCCGGCCCCTTCCGGCTTCGGTGCTCCCCGAGCCTCTCGTGCTTTGGGAGAGAGATGCGGCGTCGCTTACCTGCGAACGCGTGATCCCGTACCCCGACGGGTTCGAGATCGAACTGCGGCGACGAGGCCTGGGGCCGCAGCCGGTCCCGGGCTCGGCGGCACCCCGGCGACGACCCAACCAGCAGTTCGCCGGGCTCCAGGTCAGGCTCCGCTACGCCGATGGGCGCGAGGGGCTCTTGGACGACGTGGAGCGGCCCGGCAGGGGAGGCCCGATCACCCTGAGCGCCTTCGGTCGTCGCGGTTTCGGCGACGACACCTTGTGGTTGTGGGTGATGCCCCTTCCCCCTCCCGGAGAGGTCCGCATGACGGTCGAGTGGCCCACCTTTGGCATCGAACCCCTTAGCGCTTCGTTCGACGGGGCGACCATTGCCTTGAGGTGACGCCCCAAGACGCCTGGTTCACTGGTCGACCAGGCTCCGCGCCAGCGCGGCCGGGTGGCCATTTTCGCGTGAGGACACGGGAGACGACAAAAGGCCACGATGCACAACGCCGGACGGGGTATCGACTTGACGGGACTCGCTTCGGCCGCCCGGCGTGACTCCATGGGTGCCAAAGTCCGAGCTGGTCCAGCATGCCCTCGATGGCCGGAGTGCCCCAGCGTCCCACGAGCCCAGCGACGCTCGCTGCCCCCTGGCGGTAGGCGAACTCGTCCTCGGTGCAGGTCGGGGTGAAGTGGTAGGTGTTGCCCCGCCGGCGGTGCCGGAGGAGCGTAACTATTTGCACCCACCTTGCCTGGGTGCATTATGACCTCAGCACCCGAATCTTGCCCTTCGATATGCTGAATTTGTCTCTTACGGGGCCACCCGACGATCTAGCCGCAAAAGTCGCAATAACTGTCTCGGGATATGGCACTACAATGCCCGCTTGCGCGGTCCCGTAGGGATATGACCCCGAGGCGTTAGTGTGATCGATCAGCGGCTTACCAACTTTCGCTGAGGTTTGTCCTGGATTGACAAGTGTGAGCCGAATTTGGCTGTGAGACGAAAACCCCCTTACGCGGAACCCGTACACATCAGGCTCCCTGTGCCAGCTGTTGACGCCAGCTAGCGGCGAGCGCCTCCAGCAGCACCCCTCAGGTCAACGTCCACGGCACCCGCGCGCCCTCTCCCACGGGAGTGGACTTGGGGGGTGCCGTTCCCCGCGAGCGCATACCCGTCCCGGCCCGCGCGCTTTACCATGTACATAGCGTCGTCGGCCAACCTGAGCAGCTCAGGGCCAGATGGGCAAGGCATACCGGCAACGACGAAGTGCTCGAGGGCTGCCACGCCCACAGAAACAGTCACGACGGCGGGAGGCGCGCTGGTCCTCGGCGCACTGGGAGCCCTGCCCACCTCGTCGCCCGCCGTCTTCACCTCGTCACGCACGGCCCGCACGAGCTTCCGCGCGACGGCCTCGGCGGCCCCGGCGTCGCCCTCGTGCAAAACGACAGCGAACTCGTCGCCGCCGAGCCTCGCCACGAGGTCTTGGTCGCGAAGGTGCCTGCGCATCGTCGTAGCGACTTCGATAACGAGCCGGTCCCCCACCTGGTGGCCGAGCGTGTCGTTGACGTGCTTGAAGCGGTCGATGTCGACGACCAGGAGCGCCCCTCGCGAGCCACCCGTGGCGCAAGAACGCAGGTGCTGAGCAAGGTCCAACTCGAACCAGCGCCTGTTGGCCATTCCGGTCAGAGGGTCCCTAGTGGCCAGGTCACGCAGCGCTGCTTCCGAACGCTTGTGCCTCGTGATGTCAACCACCGACGTCAACACGTACTCCGGGCTCCCGTTGAGATCTCGTACGAGGTGCGAGGTGAGCTCGCACCAGCGCAGCCGCCCCCCAGCGCACACGAGCCGGACCTCGGCCCTGGCTGGCCCCCGCCCAGAGCGCCCCGGGTGGCCCGCGCCGGCCAGGACCGAGCGGTCATCTGGGTACACGAGAGCCGAAAGGCGCCGACCAACGAGCACCCGCTCCGGCTCGCCCAAGAGGGAGCACAGCGCCGTGTTGACCGATTCCAGCCGGCCATCGGTGCTGACCTTCGCCATGGCGAGTGGCGCGACCTCAAACATGGCACGCCAACGACCGGCCGCCCGAGCACGGGCCGCAACCGAGATAGAGGCGGCAGCGCGCCACTTCTCTGCGCGCTGGCGGAGGGCTTCCAGCGCGCGCACTGATGCCGCGGCAAGGGCAGACGCCACACGCAAGACCAGCTCCAGGGCACCCAACACGGCAACTAGCGCTACACCGGCGAGCCAGGCGGCCTGCCGGCGGGCCCTTGGCTGAGCTACACCCATGTAAGTACCCACGCAACCCCTTATCGGCGCGGATGTCAAGGATCCTTAGGGATTCCCCCGCGCTCCCGCACCCTGGGGCCCCTTGGCGGCTGAGGACCAAAAACTAAAGGACGCGCAGGCGCACGGTCGATGGCATCGAAGACAGGGCGTCGAGCACCTCGGTGGAGAAATCACTTGGCGTGTCCGTGATCACATAGCCGAGCTCACCACGGGTACCCAAGAACTGGCCCTCGATGTTCATATCATGCGACGCGAACAGGCTGTTCAGGGCGGCGAGCACGCCTGGCACGTTCTTGTGCACGACCGTCAAGCGGAACTCCCCCGCCCTCGGCGGCAAGTCGAGGTTGGGAAGGTTGACCGACATCGAAGTCGAACCGAGCGAGAGGTAGTCATGCAACTTGCCGGCCACGAAGTTGCCGATGTCCTGCTGCGCCTCCTCGGTGCTACCGCCAATGTGAGGAGTTAGGACCACGTTTTTCAGGCCTCGGAGCTCTGAGACGAACGGCTCACCCTTGCGCTTGGGCTCGGCCGGGAAGACGTCGATCGCAGCGCCAGCGAGGTGACCTCTCTCGATGTGAGAGCGCAGGGCAGCATGGTCCACGACGAACCCGCGCGAGAGGTTGAGGAAGATACTGCCGTCACGCATTCGGGCGAACTCCGCCTCGCCGAACAGGCCCCGGTTGGAAGGCCGGCCATCCACGTGCAAGGTGACGATGTCGACCAGCTCGAGCAGCTCCTCCATCGACGAGCATCGCTTTGCGTTGCCGAGCGCCAGCTTGTCGGCGGTGTCATAGAAGAAAACCGACATGCCAAGAGCCTCCGCTAGCACCGACAGCTGGGAGCCGATGTTGCCGTAGCCGATTATCCCGAGGCGCCGGCCCCTCACCTCGTGGCTGCCTTCTGCAGACTTGTCCCAGACCCCCTGGTGCATCTTGGCCGACTTGTCGGCAAGGCCTCGCTGGAGGGCGACGATCTCAGCTATCACGAGCTCCACGACGCTACGGGTATTGGAAAAGGGAGCGTTGAAAACCGCAATCCCGCGGGCGCCCGCAGCTGCAAGGTCGATCTGGTTGGTGCCGATGCAAAAGGCGCCAACGGCCAAGAGGTGGGGAGCGGACGCGAGCACCCGCTCGGTCACGTGCGTCCGGCTCCTTATGCCGAGGACGTCCACCTCGGCGAGGCGGGACACCAGGTCGTCTTCCTCCAAGGCTCCGTCCAGTGCCTGCACCTGGTAGCCGGCCTTGGACAGGAGCGCCGTGGCATCAGGATGGACGTTTTCGAGCAGGAGGACGCGGGTGTCTGCCGGTGCGAGGCGCTCTTTGGTCATGCGCCTAAGCCTACGTGGGCACCGAAGCAAGGTGCCCACGTTTACTCGGGCAGTCCGCCAGCCGTTCGGGCAACGTGTCAGGGCAAGTGCACGGGCGCCGACAGGCTCGCCCTGCCGCTCGCGACAACGACGGTGCCGTCACTGAAGGAGGCCGGGACCAAAAACCCGACGGCGAGCACCTGCCGGTCGGAGTCAGGAAGGGCCTGCGCTCCCACGACCTCACCACCCGGCATCACGAGCGTGAAGTCCGAGACCGGCAGCGAGGCCAAAGAGGGCTTGGTGGCCGCGAGGACCTGAAGGTAGGCGAGGTCATAGCTCGGGGGGACCGTCCCGCCGTCGCTCCCGGCGAACCATACGAGCGACGCGTCAAGCAGCCGCACCCCGACCTTACCAAGCGTCGCCTGCGCTGAGAGCTGCTCGGCAGCGCTCACGCGCGTGAGCACTGCCGGTCCTGGCGACAGGGCCCCAGTCGCCAGCGACACCTCCTGCGAGAGACCCTTGTCCAAGACCACCAGCTCAGCGTTGGCGCGAGCAGGGACGGCCGCGGCGACCGTGAGGCTGCTGCTCGCGGTCCCCGTGGCCGAAGTGGGGAAGATGATCGCCCTTCGCGCCCCGAGGACTTCAAGCTCGGGTCGGTCCGCGCTAGCGCCGGCGGTCCCGTTGGCTTGCGCTGGAACCGCGCCGGCAGCCTCGCCCGGGCTAACGGCCAGCTCGGCCACGGCGAACACATCGCCCCTGGGTGGGAGGAGGAGCCTTGCGAGCGGCAGGCCACGCTCCGCGCCGGCCCGCGTCGTCGCGTAGGGGCTTGAGCGCGGGTCGAAAGCCTCGCGCAGTGCTCCTCGGTCGAGACGGGCGTCCAGCCAGGCCTCCTTGCCGTACGCGACAAGCCTGTAGGTGGCACCCCAGTCGCCGATCACATCGCTCACGGGTGCTGCGACCAAGCCGTCCGGTGGCGCTACGAGCACGCCGCCCCAACCCGCCCGCTGGCGCGGTACGACCGGGGGGGCCAGGCTGGCGGCAGCGGGGGGACCAGAGGACCCGTCAGGCCGGCGCAGGACCTGGCTCCCGGAGAGCGCGACGGTCGACGAGGGCGCCGGCGAGAGGGCGACGGACAGCTCCTCCTCCCGGGCTAGGAGCCCTCGGCGCGCGGGAGCAGCCGAGAGCCGGTAGGCGAGCCAGGGTGCCGAAGCCCGTGACCAGGGCAACAACACTGGCCCGCAACGCAGCTCGCTTTCCACGTCATGAGTCGCGGCGTTGGCTAGCAGGAAGTAGCAGCGGCTCTGCCCCGACACGACGCCTTCGTCTGCTTTGGCGACGGCCTCCATCGCTGTCTCGGCACGAGCTAAGACCTGTCGCGCGTTGGCGAGCGGTTCTCCCTGCCAATAGAGCGCTGGCCGACCCCCGTGCAGGACGAGGGCGAGGACCACCACGAGCAGGGCTAGTGCTACGGTGACGGCTGTCCAGCGCTTGGCGAAAACGCTCGCCGGCGTGCCCGCCCCGCGCCTGGTGGCCATCTCAGCCTGCGGGCGCCCCGCGCTCCTCCCGGATGCGCCACCGCCGCCCGCCGGGGCACCAGCCACTGTGCCACCCCCCGACGGGCCAGTGCCTGTCCCACCTAGGCCCTCCACGCGCTGGCCGGCCACGGCCACTACGGTAGGCCCTGTGGGAGCTTCGATCGTGGAAATAGCACCAGCGGCCGTGCTGGTCAGGCCGGGAGAGATCCGTATCGAGGACCGCGCGGTGCCGGCGCCGGGACCGGGACAGGTCCTCGTAGAGGTCTCGGCCGTCGGCGTGTGCGGCTCGGACGTCCATTACTTCACCGAGGGCCGTATCGGTGACTTCGTCGTGGAAGCACCTCTCGTGCTCGGCCATGAAGCGGCCGGCGTGGTGCGGGCACTCGGGCCGGGCACTGAAGGCCGCTTGAGCGAAGGCCAGCGCGTCGCCATGGAGCCCGGGGTGCCCTGCCGGCGGTGCCGCGCTTGCCGTTCGGGTGCGTACAACCTCTGCCCCGATGTGCGCTTCTTCGCAACCCCTCCCGTTGACGGGACGTTCGCCCGGTACGTCGTGCACGACGAAGACTTCTGCTACCCGCTCCCTGACGACCTCTCCGATGATGCCGGGGCGCTCCTCGAACCGCTGTCAGTAGGCGTGTGGGCCGCGTGGAAGGCGAGGATCGGCGTGGGCGACAGGGTAATCGTGACAGGAGCCGGGCCGATCGGCCTGCTCGCCACGGCGGTGGCGCGCGCCTCGGGCGCCGTCGAGGTGGTCGTTGGTGACACCCAGCCTGCCCGCTTGGCCCTCGCCGAGAGGATGGGCGCCACGGCGGTCGTCGACTCCGGCGCTGGCCGAGGAAGTGACGGCGGTCCTTTCGCGGGCACAGAGGCGGACGTGCTCGTGGAGTGCTCCGGTTCCCCCCAGGCGCTTGAGGCAGGGCTCCGTGGGCTACGCGGTGGTGCACGGGCCGTCGTGGTCGGCATGTCACCCGAGAGCCGCGTCCCTGTCCCGCTTTCGCTCGTCCAAAACCGCGAGATCGAGCTCACGGGGACGTTCCGCTACGCCAATACCTACCCTGCCGCGCTTGCCCTGGCTTCATCGGGAGCGGTGCGGCTCGACGACCTCGTGAGCGCCCACTTCGGGCTGGCCGAAGTCGCGGATGCACTTCAAGCGAGCCGGCGGGACCCCTTGGTCGTGAAGCCGATCGTGCTGCCTGGCAGGTAAGGGCTACCCAGGACGAAACCGGGCCCTGCGCTGCCAGTCGGTTAGAGTGAAGCCGCGTGAGCACGCTCCGGGGGACTACCCGCGCCCCAGCCCCTGAGATGCAGGCGGCATCTTCCGACGCGCTAGCTCATGGCGCCGGGTGGCGGGCAAGCATTGTCGCGAGGGTCAAGAGGGCCGGCCCAAAGGGAGTAGCGCGCTGGCTGCTCGACGCTCACTGGCTCGGCCACCGCCGGACGCCGTTCATCCTCCGCTTGTGGCGCTATGGCGCCGGATCAGTCGTCGCCTTCGTGACGAGCGAGGTGGTCCTCGCCATCTGCTTCAGCGGCTTTCAGCTTGGCGGCACCAAGTCGCCCGTGATCGCCTTCTTCGCGGGTGCCATCCCAAACTGGATCCTGAACCGCCGCTGGGCATGGCAAAAGCGGGGCAGGGACGGAGTGGGCCGGGAGACGACGCTCTATGTCATAGTTTCGGTCATCAACCTCGTCCTCTCCACGGCGGCCACGAAGCTGACGGCCGAGCTGTCCAGCAATGCGGGCCAGCTAGCGAGGGACCTGCTCGTGAGCGCGAGCTATACGTTCTCGATTGTGGTGCTCACGATCCTTAAGTACTTCGTCTACGACCGGTTCGTCTTCGTGGACCGAGGGCGGCGGCGCTCGCGCAGCCAGGTAGCTACGACGACCCTGGAAAACCGCCAGCCGTAGACGAGGTTCCCGCCCTTCTTAGTCTTACCGGAATGGCGTGCTTGCATGTAGATGGGCGCCTCGACAATTCGGTAACCGCCCATGGCGGCGCTGATCAGCAGCTCAGAAGACTGGTACTGGGGCTGGTCCAGCACTACGCCGCCCGTCAGCTCAGCGGTGAGGCCCCGGAGCCCCGACGCTGGGTCCGTCACCCGCTTACCCGTCAGCCACGAGATGAGCTTCGCAAACACCACCACACCCACATTGCGGGCGACGTCGGTGTTCGCCGTGGAGCCGAGCCGGCGGCTGCCGTTCACGAAATCGGCTTCGCCGGCGACAAGCGGCGCTAGGACCCTCTCCATGTCTTCAGCACGCCACTGCCCGTCGGCGTCGGTCGTAATGACGAACCGAGCTCCCCGCTCTCGCGCGAGGTGGTACCCGAGGCGGAGCGCTGCCCCTTGACCCCTGTTGACAGGGACGTCTGCGACCAGGGCACCCGCCTCTTCGGCAACGAGCGCCGTCGAGTCGCTGCTCCCGTCCACGACGACTATGACCTCTGTGGCCAGGCCGCCCAGCTCGCCGGGAGTGTCCTCCACCACACGCCCGACGCTGCCCGCCTCGTTGTAAGCGGCCACCACGACGGCCACGGGCGCTGGCGGGCGGCCGCGGTACTTCTTGGCAAACAGCGCCGCTTGGTCCCGGTCGACCTCGGCAAGCCCGAGGGCGCCGCGCCGGCTAGCAGGGTGGCCTCCCCTGGCTTGGGCGCTCTGCTGTCCCGCTCCGCTAGCTCCCGGGTCGCGAGCGGGGCCAACACGGCTTGACGCTTCGGCTCCGGGCATCGCACCAACCTATCTGAACGGCCTAGGAGGGTCAGAGACGGCCCAGTCCTCGTTGGCCCAGTCCTCGTTGGCCCAGTCCTCGTTGGCCCAGTCCTCGTTGGCCCAGTCCTCGTTGGCCCAGTCCTCGTTGGCCCAGTCCTCGTTGGCC